>CAXQRU010000123.1:0-13952 GCA_964226685.1 Polaribacter sp.
ACTAATTTAGGTCAATGCAATGAATAAACACATATCCTTGCGCTGATTATTAGGTGGCAAAATGGTTGTGAATTTAGGTATAAATAAGGGTTTTTAAGGTATGACAGGTAGTAATTTTGTTAATGAAATCAACAAACGCAGAACATTTGCGATCATCTCGCACCCGGATGCGGGTAAAACGACGATTACTGAAAAGCTGCTTTTGTTGGGGCAGGCCATTCAGTTGGCGGGTTCCGTTAAGGGTAAACGAGGGCCTCATGCCAAGTCTGACTGGATGAGCATGGAGCAGGAGCGGGGGATTTCTGTAACCTCTTCGGTCATGCAATTTCCCTATAAAGATCGAATCGTGAATCTATTGGATACCCCAGGTCACGAAGATTTCTCTGAAGATACTTATCGAACGTTAACAGCCGTTGACTCGGTATTGATGGTGATTGATGGCGCTAAGGGTGTCGAGCAGCGAACCATTAAGTTAATGGATGTGTGCCGTCTAAGAGATACGCCAATTTTATCGTTCATCAACAAAATGGATCGAGATATTCGAGACCCAATTGAAGTCATGGATGAGATCGAGTCGGTGTTAAATATTGCCGCCGCTCCCATCAACTGGCCGATAGGGATGGGTAAGGAATTTAAAGGCGTTTATAACCTGTATACCGATACCATCCACGTTTTTCAGCAGGGTATGGGCCATAAACTCAATGATGATCTACAAATCAAGGGACTAGATAGCCCTGAGGCGAATAAGCTCTTGGGTGCTTACGCCGACGATGTGCGCGAGGAAATTGAGTTAGTTCGTGGTGCCACTCATGAGTTTGATGAGCAAGCCTATTTGAGAGGTGAGTTAACCCCGGTTTTCTTTGGAACGGCACTGGGTAATTTTGGTGTTCGCGAGATGTTAGATGGTTTTGTGCAGTGGGCTCCAGAACCACTAGCTCGCGATACCGATGCTGGCTCTATCGACCCTAAAGATGCTGATTTTTCGGGTTTCGTTTTTAAAATCCAAGCCAATATGGATCCCAAACATCGGGACCGAATTGCCTTTATGAGAATTTGTTCAGGTGTGTATGAGAAGGGTATGAAAATGCATCATGTACGCATTGGCAAGGATGTGAAAATTGCCGATGCAGTGACGTTTTTAGCCGGTGATCGCAGCGCGGTGGAAACGGCTGTGTCTGGTGATATTATTGGTTTGCATAATCACGGCACCATTCAAATTGGTGATACCTTTACTGCCGGTAAAAAAATGTCATTCACAGGCATCCCTCATTTTGCTCCTGAATTGTTTCGACGCATTCGATTGAAAGACCCGTTGAAAATGAAACAATTGCAAAAAGGCTTGCAGCAGTTATCTGAAGAGGGTTCAACACAGGTATTTTTTCCGTTAAATAATAACGACATCATCGTCGGTGCTGTGGGGGTGTTGCAGTTTGAAGTGGTTGTTTATCGGTTGAAAGATGAATACAAAGTGGACGCGCTTTACGAGCCGACTTCTATTAATACAGCCCGTTGGGTGACATCAGATAGTAGTCAAAAAATGGAAGAGTTTAAGCGTAAAGTTTCTGATAATTTAGCGATCGATGGAGGCGGCCATTTGACCTATCTGGCCAGTTCGAGAGTTAACTTACAATTAAGCCAGGAGCGCTACCCAGACATTAAGTTTGCTAACACCCGGGAGCATTGATGCAAATTTTTTTGGGCACATTAATACCCTGTTTGGTGTTGTTAATTTTGCTCTGGGTGCGCACTCCCTATCATCGTCCCACGAGGGAGGAGTTTAAAAACTCTCTAGGTATGGTGATTACTGGTAATGCGACCGATAACGATTGGCGAGTGTTGACGATTATTCCGCTTCGTTACGACCCCGTGTTGGAAGAGTACAGGCAGCGGCTTGTTGATATTGAAGAGGCCTATTACACCGGTGGTAGCCCTTACTTATTTTCTAAAAAAGGGCTAGCGGCTTTAACAGAGGTTTATGACGATTTGTGTAAAGAGTCCAGTGCGTCATAAGCCTTTTCAATAAGCATCTTTGTTGCGATTTCGCTGGCCAATCACATCCAGCGCGGCGACTCGATACGCTTCTGCGAGTGTCGGGAAGTTAAAGACACTTTCAATAAAAATATCGATATCGGCATCGGCTAACAATGCCATTTGCCCAATATGTACGAGTTCGGTTGCCCCCTCGCCAATAATCATGATCCCTAACACTTTTTCGCCCTTATCATCGCAGATAATTTTCAACATGCCATCGGTGATACCAGAGATTTGCCCGCGGGCGATTTCTGAAAAATCCGCTCGGCCAATGATAGGGTTAGTGTATAAAGCTTTAGCGGCTTGCTCGTGCAGACCAACCGATGAAAGTTCGGGAATGCCATAAATACCCGTGGGAATGGTATCGCTCATTTTGCCAATGGGGCGATCAAAGGCGAAGCAGCTGGCTCTTCGGCCTTGTTCCATTGACGTGGAAGCTAGAGAGGGCGGTCCTATCACATCGCCTGCTGCATAAATATGGGGTACAGCCGTTTGAAGATCGTCATTGACTGATAACAGCCCTTTTTCATTAACGGACAGTCCTGCTTTTTCCAAATCCAGAAGTTCAACATTAGCCATACGCCCTGCAGCGCACAATAATTTTTCTCCCGTAAATTTTTGGCCATCTTCGCACTCAACCACTACCTGGTCACCATCCCAATAGGCTGAGTTAACGGGGGTGTTGCCTATCCATCGACCGCCCTGTTTTTGAAATGATTCGACAAATCGATCGGTTAAATCGTTATCTAGAAACCCAAGAGGCCGTGGATATTTGTCAATCATAGTGACTTTAACCCCTAAGGCTTGGAATATGGAGGCGTATTCGCTGGCGATGACCCCACCTCCTAAAACCAATAAGCTAGCGGGCAAATACAGCATGGATAATATCGAGTCGCTGTCAAAGACATGTTCGTGGTCAACTTCCACATGCTCAGGGCAGCGAGGGTGTGAACCCGTGGCGATGATGATTTTATCAGCCGTGATAGTATAGTTGTCGCCTCGAACTTGATGAATTTCTATAGTATGCGGGTCAATAAATCTCGCTCTACCGTGTATCCTATGGATATGGTTGCGGCTGATTTGCTTTTCCATATAAAAGTCGTGAGCTTTGAGCACTTCATCGAGTCGGTCGATGAGTGTGCTCATCTCCACTTCTTCTCCCAGCGTGAAGTTTGCCAGCTTGGCATTGGCTCGCATATTTTTGACTCTGAGCGCATTTTCTCTAAGTGTTTTAGATGGAATGGTTCCCCTGTGAACGCAAGCGCCCCCAAGATATTTATCTTGTTCAATAAGAGCCACTTTTTGCTTGATTTTAGCGGCTTGTACAGCTGACTTCTGTCCCGCAGGCCCGCTCCCAATCACGATTAGATGGTAATGTTCACTCATGAAGAAAAAGCCCGTAAGCCCGATATAACATTGGTGTTTTTTTCTAATAATTGTTGTACTTGTTCTGGGTATAAGTTTAATTCATCCAAACTTAAACTTTGCTTGATGCCGTGATCACTGTAGTTTGTTGATAGTGTGTAGTTGGCAAATTCGGTGCTTAGGTTCACCGTGGCGGCCGCATCCGGAGCTGTAGGTGCTTGGGCAAAATTTCGGTAGTAACACACGGCTTCATGAACGATAGTGGGTAATTTCCATGAATCAATTACATTCATACTGACATCGATTTCGAACTCCAGCCATAAATTATTGAGTACTTTATCATCCAACTTCTCGGGATGGATATCCGATATCGCTTGTAAAATGACGGGTCGCCCAATACTGTGTAATAATCCACATAGGAATGCCGCTTCGACATTTTTACGAATGGCTCTTGCGATTTCTTTTGACCAAAGCGCGCTGCATAAGGCATGCTTCCATAGATGTTCTATAGTTGATTTGTAGTGAGGGGCATTGAACATTTTGCTATTGATGGATATCCCGATGGCAATTTGACTGATCTCGGTCATGCCTAAGCGCGTGATGGCTTGTTGAAGAGAAATAATATTGCCATTTGGGCTGTATGCGGCGGAGTTGGCAATGCGCATGACATGCCCAGCCAGCGCTGGATCTGATTGAATAAGGTTGGCCAGTTGGCTGGCATTGCTCTCCTGGTTTTGGGAGAGCATTAACACACGGTTAGCGACTTCCGGTAGCACCGGTAATTCAAGCTTACCGGTATTGATTTTATCTCTAAGTGCGTCATCGATGTTCATGATATGGCCTTAACCAGTTTGTTAATCTTAATACAGATGGTATGTAGGGTTATCTGAGCCTTTTAACAGTGTAGTCAAAGAAAGTAAGAACAGTGAAAAGCGTATTTTTTGGTGCCAATTTGCTGTTTTGTGATAAGTTTGTAATTGGCGTCAAACTAAGTGCTTGGTATTTACGTAGTAAGTCGATAACCGTTTTCAAAGAGGCAGTCATGAGACTATTGTTGGGATGTTTGTGTTGGTTATCTCTATCCGTTGCGGCCAATCCTGCTGTGCCAGTTATTGTGGCGGA
This sequence comes from Polaribacter sp., assembly GCA_964226685.1. Lineage (GTDB taxonomy): Bacteria > Pseudomonadota > Gammaproteobacteria > Pseudomonadales > Cellvibrionaceae > CAXQRU01. The sequence goes on from CAXQRU010000123.1 coordinate 4,519, forward strand.
GATCAAATTAGCTAATTTTTCTGACGAGGTTGAGGCGTTGGGCACCCTTAGAGCGAACGAAAGTGTCGATTTGGCATCACCTGTGACGGAATTAGTAACCGGTGTGTTCTTTGAAGATAGCGCCAGGGTTAAAAAGGGCGATGTATTGGTGACTTTGGATTCGGCTGAGGAAAAAGCCGAATTGTCTGAACAACGCTCTTTTTTGCGAGAGGCGCAACAGCAAGTTAATCGCTTGGGCCCCTTGGTAAAGCGCGGGGCAGCCATTGCCTCGGCTCTCGATGAAAATAAACGTAATGCTTCTGCAGCAAAGGCGAGGATAGAAGCCATACAATCAAGGATTGATCAGCGTACCATCAAAGCACCCTATGATGGCATTTTAGGGTTCAGAAATATCAGTGTTGGCACTTTAGCTCAACAAGGCTCCATGATTACGACGATCGATGACGACTCTATAATGAAACTGGACTTTTCTATTTCAGAGATTTTTTTGAGTACGCTAGAGCCCGGTTTGTCGATTGAAGCGAAAACGGAAGCTTATCCAGATCAGACATTTGAAGCCAAAATCAGCAGTGTGAATAGCCGAGTCGATCCGGTGACTCGCTCCATTCAAATTCGCGCATTGATCGATAACCCCAATGGGCAGTTAAAGCCCGGGTTATTAATGAAAGTTGTGTTACACAAGCGCCCTCGCCAAGCTTTATTGGTGCCTGAAGAGGCGATCGTTGCGAATGGTTCGAATAATTACGTTTATGTTGTTCGAGAAGAAGCCGATCAAGCGCGAGCGGAGCGGCGCCAAGTTCAGCTTGGTACTCGTACTTTTGGCAATGTTGAAGTGACATCGGGTATTGAAGAAAATGAATTGGTGGTCGTTCATGGCACCATGCGTATGAGTCCCGGTGCTTTAGTCAATATAACGGCGGTTGAGCGGGATAACGAACCCCTCGAAACCCTCCTTAATCAAAAATCATCGGCCAAATAACTTATGCTTATTTCAGACATTTCAGTCAAAAGACCGGTGTTTGCCAGTGTCATTTCTTTATTGCTGATCGCTTTTGGTTTGGTGTCCTTTGAGCGATTATCTCTTCGAGAATACCCCGATATCAGCCCCCCGGTGGTGACCATTGAAGTCGATTATCCTGGTGCCCCCGCCAATGTGGTTGAAACGCGGGTGACCGAATTAATTGAAGAGCGCATTGCGGGAATTGAGGGTATTGAATTTGTGCAGTCCGGTTCCAGTGATGGACGCTCCAGTGTGACCTTACAGTTTTCCACTGGACGAGATATCAATGAAGCGGCTAACGATGTTCGTGATCGGGTTGCAAGCGTGCAAGACAATTTGCCAGAAGAGGCTGATCCGCCCCAGGTTCAGAAGGCAGATAGTAATGATGATGTGATTATTTGGCAGAACTTATCCAGTGACCGTCTCACAGTTCCCGAGCTGACTGATTACGCACAACGATTTTTAGTGGACCAATATTCAGCTCTAGATGGTGTAGCCCGAATTCGAGTAGGAGGGGGACTTCGTTACGCCATGCGCGTTTGGCTAGATCGTCAAGCGTTAGCGGCACGTAATTTGACAGTAAGCGATGTTGAGCGAGCTTTGCGCTCTGAAAATATTGAGCTACCAGCGGGTAGTTTGCAGTCGGATGAGCGGATTTTTAAGGCGCGCGTAGAAAGACAATTTAAAGAAGCCAAAGATTTTGAACGCTTAGTGCTGGCCCGAGGCGAAGATGGCTACCTAGTTCGCTTAGGCGATATTGCGCGTGTCGAAAAAGGTGTAGAAGAAGATCGAATTTTATTTCGTGGCAACGGTGAGGCCATGGTTGGTATTGGTGTGATCAAACAATCCAAAGCCAATACCATCGATGTCTCTAATGCAACCAAGGCGCTAACGGCTAAATTGCAAGAAAGATTGCCTGAGGGTATGAGAATTTCCCAGAGCTATGATGCTGCAGTATTTATCAATGCTTCCATTGATGAAGTGTATAAAACCTTGATGATTGCCATCGGCTGTGTGGTATTGGTGATTTACCTGTTCCTAGGCAATATAAGAGCCATGATTATTCCGGCAATTACGGTTCCGGTCTCGATAGTGGCATCGTTTATCGTGATTTATGCTTTGGACTTTTCTCTTAATCTGCTGACTTTATTGGCACTGGTGTTGGCTATTGGTCTGGTCGTTGATGATGCCATTGTTATGCTTGAAAATATTGTTCGGCGCATGCAAGAGAAAAATGAATCGCCCTTGGTAGCGGCTTATAAAGGAGCAAGACAGGTTGGATTTGCAGTAATCGCGACCACGCTGGTGCTCATCGCAGTGTTTGTTCCGATTACTTTTTTAGGAGGTGATATTGGCCGTTTGTTTACGGAATTTGCCTTGACTATATCGGCTGCCGTGGCTTTTTCATCTATTGTCGCTTTGACATTGGTTCCTATGTTGGCATCAAAATTGATCCATGGGACTGAAAAGCCCTTCTTTTTAATTCGATGGGTCAATTCATTTGTTGTAGTTTGTCAAAATGCTTACTTGCGCTCTCTTAAAGCTTGTTTGAGATATCCATTCGTTGTTTTCATAGGATTTGTGGGAGCGATTATCGGAGTCGTCTGGCTCTATGGCAATGTAGAGCAAGAGTTTACTCCAAAAGAAGATCGGGGAGCCTTTTTTATTATTGTTAATGGGCCAGAGGGCGCGAGTTTTAATTACATTGAAGAGTATGCGACGGAAATAGAACGCCGATTAATGCCATATGTTGAAAGTGGCGAGTTTTCTCGTTTGTTGGTTAGGGCTCCCCGAGGTTTTGGCAACATTGAAAGCTTTAATAGCAGCATCATTATCATTATTTTAGATGATTGGGCAAATCGTCGTTCTGCCTTTGAAATTATCGGCGAGGTGCGAAAAAAATTATCCGATTTATCGGGCGTAAGAGCATTCCCAGTGATGCGTCAAGGTTTAGGTGGCCGGACTGAAAAGCCTGTTCAGTTTGTCTTGGGTGGCCCCAGTTATGAGCAGTTAGCCCAATGGCGAGATATTTTGATGGCTAAGATACAAGAAAGTAATCCGGGTTTTATCGGTTTAGATAATGACTATAAAGAAACTCGCCCACAATTAGATATAAAAGTTAATTATGATCGAGCGTCTGATTTGGGAGTAAGCATTAGTGAAATTGGACGCACTTTAGAGACTTTGATGGGAGGCAGGAACGTCACTACCTATGTCGAAAATGGAGAGGAGTATGATGTGATTGTAGAAGGCGCTCGAGCCATGCAAACTTCCTTTGCCGATATAGAAAATGTTTATGTTCGCTCTGACAGAACTGGGCAGCTGATTCCCCTATCGAATGTTGTTTCCATTAATGAATATGGCGCGCCTGAAACCCTGGCTCGTTACAACCGAATCCGGGCGATTACCTTTGAGGCCAATCTTGAGCAAGGTTTTTCTCTGGGAGAAGCTTTGGAATATCTAAATAACTTAGCGAAAGAACATTTGCCCGATGAGGCGATTATTGATTATAAAGGTCAAAGCCGCGATTTTATGAATTCAGGAGGCTCTATTGGTTTTGTCTTCTTACTCGGGTTGGCAGTAGTGTTTCTAGTGCTGGCCGCTCAGTTTGAGAGTTATGTCCATCCTTTGGTGATCATGCTGACCGTTCCTTTAGCCATGGGTGGAGGATTGTTGGGGCTGTATGTAACCAATGGCACTTTAAATATATACTCTCAGATTGGGCTGCTGATGCTTGTGGGTTTGGCAGCCAAAAATGGCATTCTCATCGTTGAATTTGCCAATCAGTTAAGAGATCGTGGAGCTGCCTTTTCTAAGGCGTTACTTGAAGCATCTTCAGTGCGTTTCCGGCCTATCTTGATGACGGGGTTAACGACCATCGCTGGTGCTGTGCCCTTGATTGTGACCTCAGGTGCTGGTGCTGAAACCCGCATAGCCATTGGCGTTGTGGTTTTGTTTGGCGTTTTTGCGGCGACCTTGTTCACATTGTTTGTTGTTCCAGTGGCGTACAGTATTTTGGCTCGAAAAACGCAATCTCCTGCGGCAATTGCTAAGCAATTAGCCCAAGAAATGGATAATTAGCCTGCCAATCGCTGTATGGGCTCTCATAGCTAAGGACAGCTCGCGTAGTCTACTTAGCTATGAGAGATACAAGCGATTTCATATACAAAATATATATAGTAAGAGCGAATTCTTGCATGATAAATTCTGACGGATGTCCTGATAATCATCTATAGTTAATTCACGAGGGTGATTATGAGACCTTGTCGATAGTTTTCTAATGCCTACGTGATAAGCTGACCCCGGAAAATATTCGAGTGTAGTATGATAGTTCGTAACCTTAACACGATTACTGAAGATACCCTTGATCAACTGATTAGCTCGATCCCTTTCTATAAAACCGTCAGACAGCTCGATGAAAAGCAGTATCATTTACTGCTCGATCATTCAAGATTGGTGCACTATCAATCCGGTGAGCAGGTTTTACAGAAGGGATGTTACGAGAGTTGGTCTTATTTTTTGGTAAAAGGTCAATTAGTTGTATCCATTAACAATGACAACGGCCAGTCCTTGCATGTAAATTACATCACTCCTGGTGAGGTATTTGGCGATTTGTCTGCTTTAGTGGGTGAACAACGCAGTGCCGATGTGTTCGTTGACAAAAGTTGTCGAGAAGCGGTCGTATTTGGAACTAATCTCAAGATTTTTGGCGATCTCAATGACTTTCATTTAATATCCCTTTCTACAAAGTTGATTTACTATAGAAATGCCACTCATGGTTTACGCTGGAAATTAGAGATGTATCGCTCAAAACATCCAGATCACATCATGGCCAGTAAGCACCGTCGGATAAAAATCTTCACAGGCCCAAAAGATACGGTTCAAGAACTTGAAGCCTTACACGACAACGCTGTAAAAATGGGTGAATTGCTGGTTGAGTGGAATCACTGCTTTGGAAGCCTTTCTCTCACTGAGGGGCATGTCCCTCCTGCCCCTGATTTGGCCGTGTAAAAACCCAATTCGACTTTTTGTGTAATTTCGTTATCATGTAGTTCCTGTTCTTAACCTGGAGCTACCGATGACTGATTCATTCAAGGCAAAAGACTCGCTAACGGTTAATGGTGAAACCTTTACTTTTTTTAATATCAATTCACTCAGTGAACATTATGATATAAGCCGGCTACCTTTCTCTCTAAAAGTGTTATTAGAAAATTTGTTGAGAAAAGAAGATGGTAAAGAGGTCACTGCGCATCATATAAAGACTCTTGCAAGCTGGAGTGGTCACACCTCTTCAGAACAAATTGCTTTCTCTCCTTCGAGAGTCATATTGCAAGATTTTACCGGTGTTCCCGCTGTTGTTGATTTAGCGGCGATGCGAGATGCGATGACCGCACTCGGCGCGGATCCAAGAAAGATTAACCCACAGGTACCGGTTGATTTAGTCATTGATCACTCAGTAATGGTGGATTTTTTTGGCTCAGATGATGCCTTGCAAAAAAATACCGCTATTGAGTTTGAACGCAACAAAGAGCGCTATCAGTTTTTAAAATGGGGACAATCAGCTTTTTCAAATTTTTCTGTGGTGCCACCTGGTACCGGTATTGTGCATCAAGTCAATCTGGAATACCTCGCCAACGTAGTTATGGAAAAAGATGGATATATTTACCCTGATACCTTAGTTGGAACGGACTCGCACACGACTATGATTAATGGCCTTGGTGTCTTAGGTTGGGGTGTTGGTGGTATAGAAGCCGAAGCGGCAATGCTTGGGCAGCCAATTACCATGTTAATTCCAGAGGTTGTCGGTTTTGAGTTGACTGGTGAGCTGAAGGAAGGCGTGACGGCGACGGATTTAGTACTAACGGTAACGCAGATGCTTAGAGCTAAAAATGTGGTGGGCAAATTTGTTGAATTTTTTGGAGATGGGCTGCAATATTTATCATTAGCTGATCGAGCCACCATCAGTAATATGGCTCCCGAGTATGGAGCGACTTGTGGCATATTCCCCATTGATCAGGAAACACTTCGTTATTTAGCCTTGTCTGGACGAGATCAAAAACAGATTGATCTGGTCGAGCATTATGCCAAGGCGCAAGGCCTTTGGAGAGATGCTCATTCCCCCAAAGCCAATTATTCAGATCGTTTACTGTTGGATATGTCATCGGTCTGCCCCAGTATTGCAGGCCCAAAGAGACCGCAAGATCGAGTATTGTTAACCGATGCTAGCCACGCTTTTGAAACGTACTTAAATGAGCAAGCGTCGATCATCAGCTCAGATAAAGCTAAATTTGAAAGTGAAGGTGGGCAAACAGCACCGGGTCAGGATTTGACTCAAGAAATGGGTGTGGTAGAGATTAATCTTAACGGCCAGTCCTGTCAGTTAAAACATGGAGATGTCGTGATTGCCGCGATTACCTCTTGCACCAATACCTCAAACCCCCATGTCATGATCGCGGCCGGTTTACTGGCTCAAAAGGCTGTAGAGCTTGGCTTGAAAGTGAAACCTTGGGTGAAAACCTCCTTGGCCCCAGGGTCTCAAGTGGTGCCAGCCTACTTAGAAAAAGCTGGCTTATTAGCACCATTAGAGGCTCTGGGTTTTAATATTGTGGGCTTTGGCTGCACGACCTGTATTGGTAATTCTGGCCCGCTACCCGATGTGGTTCGAAATGCAATTAAAGAGGGGCAATTGATCGTCAGCTCAGTGTTATCGGGCAATCGCAATTTTGAGGGTCGAATTCATGCTGATGTCAAAACCAACTACTTAGCCTCACCCCCGTTAGTGGTTGCCTATGCACTAGCAGGCTCAATGCGGATTGATTTAACAAAAGAACCCCTTGGAGAGGACAAAAATGGAGGCTTAGTCTATCTCAAAGATATTTGGCCCAGTTCAGGTGAAATCAACGAGGTGATCAATAGAGAGCTTAGCTCTGGAATGTACCAAGAGCGCTATCAGGATGTTTTCAAAGGTACTGACGCTTGGCGACAGTTGGATGCGAGCTCTGATCAAACCTATACTTGGCCTTCCTCGACCTATATCAACAATCCGCCTTATTTTGAAAATATTCGTATGGAGCCGCAACCCCTTAAGAAATTAATGGGTGCTCGCTGCTTGGTCAAAGTAGGTGATTCGATTACAACGGATCATATATCTCCGGCGGGTGCGATCAAGCCCGATAGCCCCGCAGGGCTTTACCTTCAGGCTCAAGGTGTTGACGTTGCGGACTTCAACAGTCTGGGTTCTCGCCGCGGAAATCATGAAGTCATGATGCGCGGAACCTTTGCCAATGTGCGTTTGCGTAACCAGTTGGCTCCAGGGTCTGAAGGCAGTGTGACTCGTTACTTTCCCGATAATAAAACCATGAGTATTTTTGATGCAGCAATGCATTACAAGGAGAGCGACACTCCACTGATCGTCATAGCGGGTAAAGAATATGGCACTGGATCAAGCCGAGATTGGGCAGCAAAAGGGACCAAGTTATTGGGTGTAGAAGCGGTGATAGCTCAAAGCTTTGAGCGTATACATCGATCTAATTTAGTGGGTTTTGGAGTGCTTCCTTTACAGTTTAAGCCTGGTGATAGTGCCGATTCTCTAGGTTGGACTGGTGAGGAGGTGTTTAGTTTAGAGGATTTGGATGAGTCCACATCTGAGCTTATGTTAACTGTGGATCACGAAGGCAAAAGTCAAAAAGTGATGCTCGATGTAAGAATTGATACTCCTATGGAATGGGACTACTACCGACACGGTGGCATATTACATTTTGTGTTGCGCTCTCTGGCCCAATGATATGGAGCGATAAGAGAGGTTCAATATAAAAAGCTAAACGAATGATGGGGAAAAACTAAGTCGACTATACTTAAAGGAAGCTTTGATTAATTAGAGCTTCCTATACAAGTACATTCTTTTTGAGAGGGCTATATTGTTTTGGCATCAGATCAGACTTTATTAGCAAAGCATTTGCAAGCACTGTTCTGTGGCTTGGTATTTGGCTCTGGCTTGTCAATGAATGCGCTGGCGCAGGCTGAGGTAGATTTTGATAAAATTTGGTTGCCAGCATTTTATCAGGAGCATATGGATTTAATGCGCTCTTCCGCAGAGTTGGCGGCTAAAGAGCCCGATTGCAAGCAATTTCTAAGGGGTAGCCTCGTTGAGGATACCTCCACGTTGGAAGCCCCTAAATTTCGATTCATTTGTCGTAGTGAAGAAGGGGAAACCTTTGCGATTGTGGTTGATGGAGTAACTTCCAAGGTGACGAATCCCCTTAAAGAGCTTCGAGAAGAGAGAGACAGAGCACAGGCTGAGAAAGAAAGGATGCAGCAAGAGCAAGCTGAGGCACAAAAATTGGAAGAACAAACACAATATTGGCCGATTTGTCAAAAAGCCATCGCTGAAAAATTAGTTTTGATGCAGAATATGGTGATTGTTTCTCGATTGCCGCCAATGCCCATTATCAGCATGGATGAAAGTTTTACGTATAGCATGAACTTTGATGCAACCAGTACTCATGGAAAGCCTTTAAAGTACAGAGCGACTTGCATAATATCGGGTTTGACAGATTATGAAGTGAAAATTAAGCCACGTCGGTAGTTATTATCAGATTATTGGGGTTAAGGTTAAAAAAAAGCGAGCTAAGCTCGCTTTTTTAGTGCTTATGCCATTAAGCCTTAGGTGGACGACCTCTTTTGCCTGCAGACTTCTTCTTGGCTGCTGGTGCATTTTTAGGAGCTGGTGTGGTTGAGGTTTTCTTAGGTTTGGCTTTGGTAGCGACTTTTTTAGCTTTTGCCTTGGCTTTAGCAGCGGCTTGCTTGGCTTTAGCCTTAGCAGCGGCTTGTTTGGCTTTGGCTTTGGCTTTAGCGGCGGCTTGTTTAGCTTTGGCTTTGGCTTTAGCGGCTGCTTTTTTAGCATCTGCTTTGGCTTTGGCGGCCGCTTTCTTAGCAGCCGCTTTCGCTTTGATAGCCGCTTTCTTAGCAGCCGCTTTTTCTTTGATAGCCGCTTTCTTAGCAGCCGCTTTCATCTTTTTGTCTTCAGCCGCTTCTACTTTTGCAACTGCTGCATTTTTTGCAGTCGCAATTGCTATTGCAGCTTGAACGGCAGAAAGTTGGTCTTTTAACGTATTCACTTCATCTTTAGCCGCCTGTAATTTACTTTTGGCGCTCTTTACAGCTTCAGAAGCTTTTACGATTTGCTTTTTAACGGCAGCGGTTGGTTTTTTCTTACGAGTTGAGGCTAGGGTTTGAGAAGCTTTCTGAGTTGCACTTTGGGCAGCCGTCACGCCTTTTTGAGCGCTGGCTATGCCTTTTTTTAGATCAGCAACTTGCTTGGCGCGAGCCTTGTCGAGTTCTTTGCCGACAGATGCCAGCTCAGCTTCTAGTTTTTTGACATTATCAACAGCAGTCTTTTTTTGTGCGGCCATAGCGTGTATACCTTTGTGTTGTG
>CAXQRU010000124.1:0-8010 GCA_964226685.1 Polaribacter sp.
GCTCTTCCGATCTGTTTTTGTCTGGGCGAACTACGCTAGTGCAAGCTCAGTAAAGATTCAGCCTGTTAAGGTGGGTGAAAGTACATTTCCTTTGATTGTCTCCTCTGATCATCATGTTGCTGATCGAATCAATTTAGTATTGATTCAGCGAGTTTTTCTATTAGAGCCTCATGAATTTTCACAAAGTCTAAATCATAAGGCAATATTTAATATTCTTAAAAAACCTACAATTAATCAATTTGATTTAGATTATCGTGTTACTCGTCATGACCAAGTATTCACCATTTCTATATCTGGTGAAGGTTGTGGCGCTTATTGTGAAATGTTTTCGTATAATTTTTCATTTGATGCAAAAACTGGGCGTAAATTGACGATAGAGGATATTCTGACTCCCAACGGTCAAAATAAAGTGTTGCAGATAATAAAAACCAATAAACAAAATGAAATTGCTAATCAGCTCAAGCTGCTCAAGAGTGGTGGTGCCTCATTTGAAAAAGAGCAGTTGGATGAAGCTATCAGCTTGTATGAGGAATGCCAAATCAATGATTATTCATCACTTGATGATTTTTCGATTGGTAATGATGCGCTACTATTTGCTAATGGCCGCTGTAGTAACCATGCAATGCGTGCGTTAGATGATCTAGATAGTTTTCATGATCAATTTTCGTTTTCGACAGTCAAGCCTGATCTTACGAGCTATGGTAAATATTTGCTATTAGGTGAAAAGACGAATCAAATTCCACAATCAATCCTGGGGCGAGTTTTCAAGGGGAAAATAGGTAATGCCGGTATTACGCTCTATATCGAAGAGTACATGAGTGATGAAAACAAAGTGGGCGGTTATTATTTTTATGATCGCTATCGAACGCCTATCCAATTAAAAGGGGTGTGGAAAAATAATCAGCTTGAGTTAGAAGAGCTTAATGATCAACAAGATGTGTCTGCTCTTTTGCATTTTACGATCTCACAGAATGACATTTCTGGGTATTGGGAAAGTGCAGATGGTCAGAAAAAATTGAAGTCAGTGTTAAATCCTTAATTGATCGGGATGGAGTACTCTTAAGAGTACTCCTCTTCAACGCCTTCAGCTAGGTTTTCAAGCTTAGTTCTCAGTTCATTGCTAGACTTGATCAGAGGTGCCAAATGATTCGAAATCCTAGGAGAGCTCTTCGCCCATGAGCCGCATCTTCGATATTATTAAATCCAACCACTGCCCCTGATGTTAAATCCATGAAACAATTGTTGGTAAACTTGGTCTTTCCATATATTTCCTTGGGCGACGAGTTCAATAAAATGATAACCAAATTCCTCATCATTATTGATAGAACTTTTGAGCATTCCTTGTGTTTGCCATCGAACAAAATCCTTTAAAGACTGGGTTCTATCTAAGAGGATTTCATCTAAATCAAAAAGAACAGCTTTCACGCATAATCCTTTGGTCATCTATTTCTTTGCTAGAGCATCTCTACCGCTGATAAAGCCGAAATCGACTAAACACCACGCGATTGGCTGGCGGTTCTGGATTGCTTTTTTTCCAATGTTTGGCGGCCAGACGAATGTTAATATCATCACTGATATTTTGAACCAAGAGTGTGCTTGAGCAGACCCAGCCAGGATTGTATTGGTCTTTATAATAGGTGTTAAACACGGTGCCGTTGCGCAGTAAGCGCAGTCGTCCAGTGGTTCCTGGGATGGCGGGCGTACCAACGTCTGGGGTGTATTCATTGTACATATTTGATGACCAGGGTTCGCCCCACTCGCTGCCGTCGTCTACAAATTGAGTTAGAGTGTAGCTGGTGTTTAAGCCCCCTCTAAAGCCATCGTTTTGATCGCACTCGCAAGAGGCGTAGGGGGGCGCCCCGTGTACATCGAAAGCGAGATTTTGATGGGTGTAACCGGAGTTGACGTTGATCGCTGCCATTTCTAAGGTGGTGCCCTGTTGGGGGTTGGCTACGCTAAAGTCTACCTCTGCATCGAACTGGCCATGAATGCGTAAATTACTCACGTAAGCGGCGCCAGTGTAATTACCACCTTGAGCCAGTTCAATAATAAGTCCATTATTTTGTTGGATCGATACATTAGGAGAGGCGTGTGAGATGCCTGCTCGCCACAACTGAGTATTGATTTTTTCTCCTTTAAAGTCATCGCTAATGATTAATCCCTTTTGGTATAACTGCTCCATGGTCGCCATGGGGCTTTGAGTCAGTAAACCGCCCACATCAATGTGTAATGATTGCAATACATGTAGCTTATCTTTACTGGGTGCATAGGGTTCGCTTTGAGAAATAAAAAACCATCGCGTTCGAGCATCGACGTTAATGTTATCGATATGGTCAAGATTGACTAATGTTGCTTCGTGTTCGTTTTTTGTGGGTGGTGTCGTATTTGAATAATCCCAAATCAGCGGTAGCTCATCGATGAGCTTCGATAATTTATTGAAGCAATCTGGGGTGGCCAACCAATGTATTTTGTCTTGTAGTGCGAAGCGTGTTAGCAGAGTATTAAGTCTTTGTGCTAGTGGTTTGAGTAGTGGGTAATCAGCATTGGGTAGCCGAAAAATCAATTGGCAGCGCCGCCCTAAAATTTGTAAAACGTATTCGATAGTAGGGTAGGCGATATGAGTCATCCAACTTTTTTGGCGGTTGGCCCAGGGAATGTCTTGTCCCCTTTGGCCTGTCGGTTGCTGCTCGGCATTTAGCTCGGTGGATCGCCAATGAGCCCCAGCATCCCAATTTAAAAATTCTTGCAGAGTTAGTTCGTCTACCAATGTGTTGGCATCGAGTTGACGTTTTGGTGCACTGACCAGTTGCTGGTCTTTAGTGAGAAAAACAGACAACATAATTGTTTGCGCTCCTGCTCCGAGGCCCGCCCAACAGGATTGTAATGTAGCCCCTGGGCAGACCAGTGGGTCTCCATGAAAACCGATGATGGGGAGTGTTTGAGCCATATTGTCACCTTGTAATGGAGTTGGGATAAGTATTGTAGATCCTTATGAGGTCATCAATTTCTTCTTTTTGTGCGCTAGTGGTAATGTTTATATTTTTCATCCAACAGGCAAATTGAGAAAAAAATTCTTGTTCAGAGCTTGTGATGGAGTAGTAAGAGCAGCTTCTTGAAATTAAGAGGTGCTCCATGATCTCAAAGAAGCAATCAAGTTCTTCAGTGTTCATTTCATCGATCGACATTAATTCAGAAGCTATGTGCAATTCATCTCGTAAATCGAGCATGGTTGGACCCTTTAACAGTGCCGCTCTTATCTGAAAAATATAGGAACAGTCCATCGGCGTCTCATATAAGTAAGTCTATGCTATGATGGCACGATTGATCCGATAGGTACACTCATTGGTGGTGAATATGTCGTATCAAGGCAATTTAGGTATTCGAGTTTGGCGTGGTTATCGTCACGCATCGTTAGATCGTCCCGGTTTTCAAAAGCAGTTAAGTCAAACCTTCATTCCGGTAACCGTTCAGTGGTTAGAGCCAATGGGTTTGTGTGGTTATTTCCCGGCATTATTGCCTGAGCTTTCGGGTTTGCCCGATGAGCTGGCATTGGTGATATACCCAAGCATTGGGGCTTACGAAGAGGTCTCTCACACTTGTCCGACTGGCCGCGCCTATGGCCAGCTTCATGGTACTTTATTTGCCTTTGGTGAGGGCTCGAGTCACTCCGATTTTCCAACTGTTTGGCAAGACGAATTATCACCAGGGCAGAGCTATAGTTTGAACGTGTCTGCGTGCTCGTGGCGTGGACAAAATGTATCGTTGTGGGTCGCTCAGTACGATGAGCTTGATGCTTCGCATTTAAAGGCTTGGTTATCTCAGCAAACTCGCCCAATGATTGTTGCGCTCGAGCCTGGTTATTTTTTTTGTTGGTATGTGGGTGAGGTCATGGTACCTGATATTAAAGGCTTAAGGAGTTGCTTTCATGCCAGTGCGCAGCGTGTGAATGCCTTTCCACAAGGTACACTCTCTGATCCTGGTGTACCGATTGCTGTGGGTGAATGTTTGGATGTGCGTTTATCGGGAGTAGGAATATGAATCTTGCGAGCCTCAATTTTTTACGGTTAGATCCCCGTCATTTCAAGGCCTTTATTGCAGCGGCGCATTGTGGGAATTTTTCACAGGCTGCCATTGAAGCGGCCATGACGCAAAGCGGCATCAGCCAGCATATTTCCAAATTAGAAGAGCAGTTAGGGGCGCCTTTGTTTTTACGCACGACAAAATCAGTGACGCTCACAGAAGCTGGACAGCTCTTGCAAAAATATGTTGAGCAATACACCGATTCCATTGGTCAATTAATGGAAAATATTGCGACCAATGAGCGTAAAATTGAGGGCTTAGTGAGTTATGCTATGCCGCCCAGTTGCTTGCTGTCGCCACATTTTCCGATGCTACTTGAGCGCCGGCGCGATTACCCTGGCTTAGAACTGAAGGTAGAGCTGATGCCCAACCAACAAGTGATTGAACGAGTGATTGATGGCGATATGCATTTCGGTTTTGTCACCGAAAAAGTCGAGCATCAATTTTTATGTTACGAGCCCTTTTGTGAGGAGGAGTATATAGCTGTTGCAGCCAGTGATAGGGGTTTTACATCACTCAATGAAAATAACTTAATCGATCAACCTTATATTCATTACCCAGGTATGGGTGTCTATTTTAACTATTGGGTGCAACACGTCTTCCCTAATGTGCAACATGTGAGTGACCGATCTTTACATCATGCCGGTGATATCAATAATATCTCAGGAGCGATTTTAATGGTTGCCGGTGGCCTGGGTATTTCAGTCTTTCCTCGCCATTGTGTACAGGAGTTTATTGATCGAGGTCAGCTGGTCGAGTATTCAACCCAGACTCCGCTAATGAACCCAATCTATATTGTGCATCGCAATCAGCCACCCTTGTCTGCGCGAGTGCAAACTGTAATTCAATGGTTTATGGATATGCAGGAGTCTCACTGATGAATCAACTGCCCAAAGAAGTGTGTTTGGTTGGCGAGGTAAAAAAGTGTAGAAAATGCCAATGGTTTTGGGGGCCGGTGCCGCCCTATGGGCCTTTCCCTGCGTTTGACTGGGAACAAGAGTTTCCTAAGGCTTTTTTAAATCAACCCGAGCCGAGTATGGATGTTAAGCCCATTAAATGGACTCAGGCCACCACCCGTGGCGATCAAGCCATCGAGCCTGGTGTTTTACGAGGTTGTCGCAAAGCGCCGATCATGACCATCGGCATTAACCCCAATATGACGGCTTATTTTGCGAGCCAACACAGTGCTACCTGGGCTTACCCTGATTTTCAAAAAGAGCAGACCTACGCTTACTATTATCGCCACGCCACCATCTTTCAAGAAAGCGTGTCGCAAGGTGACGTGCGCTCAATGATCGTGCCCGGTACTGAATTATTCGCCGAGGAGGACGGGGTTTTAGTCTCCGTGAATCGTAGCCAAAGTCATCGTTGGTTGTTAATGGAAGTGGGTTATAAAACCAAGGGGGTTCAGCGTTATGAGATGGCATGGTCGCCCAGTGAAAGAACGGTTATTTTAGTAGGAGAAAGTTTTAAGAAAGGCGATTGTTTACTGGCAAACATTGTTAGTGAGCCAGGCCGTGAAGTGGATATTTATGCGAACGGTACTGGTTACTACCAGCGGCTATTACCTATTTTAGCTGATTTTAAATCAGCGATTGGTCAAGCCGATAGCGCGATTGCTATCGGAGAAGACATCAGTATGCACGATATGGTGGCCTGCGCATCACCGGGCTGGAACCCGCGCTACGATATCCCTATGGAGCGCATTGCACACAATTGCGTGAATGAGCAACAATTTTTATTTGATCAGCTCTTACAAAGCCGGCCGGCGGTGATTTTGATCGTTAGCACCAGTAGTTTGGAAATGTTTGCCGGGAGTGTAAAGGCTTTGGGAGGCTCCTTGAGTTTGGACTATCAGGAGAGAGATGTTTTTGATTTGCTGCGCGAAACCTGCGAGCGTGAACACTGGGTTAAGGTTGTAAAAGGTGAGCAGTCGTTTACAGCGAGATTCATCGTAACCCCACATTTTTCCTATCAAGATAATTTTGTACCACAAGCGCGATTTGCGCTGACGGCTTGGGAAGCGTTTGAGAAAGTTTACCCAAATACAGTCCAATTATTGAAAGAAGAGAATCGAGTGGGTAAAGTGGATGACCATGGCTTTTTATCCATTCAAATCAATCAGCATGACCCTTTGGCCACAGAAATAAGTGAGGCGGCTTGGCAAGAGCTTATGGGGCGTTATTGTGAGCCAAATGTTTTGATTGTGGGTGCACTTAAGCACGAATTTTCTCAACAACGTTTGGTGTTCAATGAAGAGACGGGTCACCTGGATAGAGCTGAAGGCAGTTGTGCTTATTGTGTCAATGAACAATGGCGATTTCCCGAAGGCTGTCCTTATGGCAAGTGTTGATTATTCAAATCCATAATACCCCCTATCTCAATTCATAATTTCACATGCGACCTAGATCGTTTTAGAGTGAATGTACATTCATTCAACGAGGCACTAGTCATGTATACCGCATTTAAACAAAACCCTAATATACTATTTAACCCTGCATTGATTGACCAAGATTTAGTCGATGTTATCTTGCAGCTCGGCACTAATGCCCCTGAAGATATTGCCTTGGTGGGCGAGGTATTGGAGCATTATCAAGCGATTACCAATGCGGAGCGCTCATCAACGGCTGTCGATGATCAAACTGCTGATATTTTGGTAAGAGATACCATTGCCGCCATGAAAACCGATGAAGAACTAGCTAAAGATATTGCCAGCGAAGGTGAAGATAAGCTGAGCGCCAAGCTTAAGCTAGCCTTTACAGAAGCACTGGATCGCGACGAGGCAGTGATTGAAAATAATTTTGCCAAAAACCGGGAAGTGATCCACGAATTTTTTCGCTATGAACACGATAAAGATGCCACTGTGATTTATATGGATGGCGAAGTGATTATGGAAACACGTGGTGAAGCTCGCGGCGCCAGTGAAAAAGCGGTGCAAACTTTCTGGGTCGTACTTGATGTAATGTTTGTGCTCTATGCGATTTTTGATTTGCCGCAATGTAAGCCTGCCAAAGATGCTGTGACGAAATTATTAAAACAATTTTGGAGCTTAATTTCCGGCACCGCAGGTCGCTTTGTGGGGGCGATAAAATCCATGTTGCCGGCCCTAAAAGTGGCGAAAGAAGAGGGTAAATTATTGCAAGCGGTCAAAGCGGCGGCCAAAGGGATTGCCAACGGTGTAGTCGCGGCTGTGAAATTTTTATGGAATTATAAAGGTGGTTTAAAAGCCGCTAAAAATATTACTTTGGCGGTATTGCACGCAGCGGCTAGCAGTGTTTGGAAGGCTCTCTATTATGCCGGACAATTTATTTTGGGGGTGCTCTCCTTATTGACTGGAGTCGGTGCCTTTGCCAAAAAAGTGATTGCACTGGTATCGGCGTTGGCTGCCTTGGTGTTTGACTCGATTGAGTTGAGTATGATGAAAAGTGCCGAACCGGCTCTTAAGAGTGCTTGATTAAATCGACAGGTAAAACCTCGCATGCTTCTGGGGTTGTTGAATCGACACGGTATCTGTTTTTGATAACCATGCCCTTGAATAAATCAAGGGCATTTTATGTGCTATCTACAGGGAAATTGCTATGCTTGGCTAAGAGTATCCAATCGTGATAGTTTTGTCGTTTATTTGAAAAACTAAGGACATGCATGAATCACACATCTTACTCTCTATACCACCGTGTTAAATTTTCTGATCGGTCAGCCGAGTGCGGCGAGTGGAAAGAGCTTATTAATAAAAAATATCATTACGATGAAAAAAACTTTGCAAATACTTGCCATTACTTATTTCATACTCCTTGGCCAAAAACTCCTATTACGAAGTGGATCGACTCCATTGGTTATAGTTTTTTAATTGCTATTTTTTTAGAGTTTATCATCGTCGCATTTACAGATACATACCACGAATTAACCTCTTTTTTTCGAATAGCATTATTT
>CAXQRU010000125.1:0-3646 GCA_964226685.1 Polaribacter sp.
GTTAATTCAGCTGTGGATTCTGTGGACAAACCCTTCGGGTGTTGACCACAGACCCCACAGCACAACAACAATAACAGCGGACACATTAAGTGCTATAAAACCGGACAGTTCTATTTGCTACCAACACTGAATTAAGCCTAACTAGTACTCCTTACGGAACTTAGGTATCATGCGCCCCTCTAACTTAACCAAAATACTACAATGATACTCATATGACCAAGAACATCGCTGTCATCTTTTTGTGCTTCCAGCTAACGGCCTGTGTGTTTCCTGGGGTTTATCGCATTGATATCCCACAAGGCAATACTGTAAACCAGGAAATGCTCGACCAACTCAAATTAGGAATGAGTCCCGCACAAGTTCGCTTTGTATTGGGCACCCCCTTGATAACAGACCCATTTAACCTTAATCGATGGGATTACTTTTATTCTATTAGAAAGCACGATCAAGAGTTTCAGCAACAACTTATCACTATTTATTTTAAAAACAACCGTTTAGAAAAGATTGAAGGTGAATTGTACCAACCGCCAAACAAGACAAATGACGATCCTAATGAAGCCATCGATACCAACGACTCATAATTGGCTACACTGAGTTAAACTTTCACAATTAATGACTTACCTATACTTAGAATCTGTGATACCATCGCCGGTTTTTCGCGCCCGCGAGGCCTTTTTATGAAATCAGTCGCTGTTGTCATGGGTTCACGAAGTGATTGGGAAACGCTCTCCCACGCTTGTGACATGCTGGATGAAATGGATATTGAATACCACGTTGAAGTCATTTCAGCCCACCGCACGCCAGAAAAATTACTCAGCTTTGCAAACGGTGCCAAAGAAGCGGGTTACCAAGTTATTATTGCTGGGGCTGGAGGTGCAGCGCACTTACCGGGGATGATTGCAGCCAGTACTGTATTACCGGTATTGGGGGTGCCCGTAAAATCCAAGACCTTAAATGGCTTAGACAGTTTGTTATCAATCGTACAAATGCCCAAGGGCGTTGCTGTCGGCACCTTGGCCATTGGTACAGCAGGCGCAGCCAATGCCGGTCTTATGGCCGCACAAATCATCGCCTTGAACAACAATGATGTAGCCACTAAAATCGAGCAATTTAGAACCAATCAAACCAATACCGTATTGAGTCATGCCGATCCTAGACTCCCTATCGAATAAACTTAAGCCCATTCTAGTACTGGGCTCTGGTCAACTCGGGCTGATGATGGCCGCCGAAGGCGCTCGCATGGGTATCCGTGTTGATCGATTTGATCTCCAGCAAGAAAAAATACTTTTTGGCACCTCCTCATACGGGGTTAGCGCCAATATCGACGATATCCAACAATACCCAATCATCACAGCAGAGTTGGAGCATCTAGGGCACAGCCCCCTACTGGACGCTATTTACGAATTACCCCAATGGCAAAACCCTAAAGCCTTTGAAATACTGCCAAATCGCACGCGTCAAAAACAACTATTTGACCTACTCAATCTGCCTACCGCTCCATGGATGCCTCTGAATGACGAAGCCGATCTTGAGCAAGCCCATAACTCCGTCAACCCACAATTGGTGATTAAAATCACCGAAGGCGGTTATGATGGCAGAGGCCAGTGGTGTCTGTTTGACGCCAACGCTGTCAAACCACCCGTTGAACACTATGGTCGTCTTATTGCCGAGGCTAGAATTGACTTTGAACGGGAAGTATCCATCATTGGGGCGCGAAGTGCCAATGGTAGCCTGAGCTTCTTACCACTGACCGAAAATACTCACCACAACGGCATTTTACGTTATAGCATTACTCGCCAAGAACCAGAATCCCTACAAGTTAACGCCCAGGCAATGCTTGAAAAATTGATGAAGGCACTTGATTATACAGGCGTCATGGCTATGGAATGTTTTGTGACGGGCGATGGTTTGCTCATCAACGAGGTCGCTCCTAGGGTTCACAACTCTGGTCATTGGAGCCAATTGGGTTGTGTTCACAATCAATTTAGCCTGCACCTCTCTGGCCTGCAAAATTGCGCATTGCAAACCCAAAATCTCAGCCAGCACACGTTGATGTTAAATTTGATTGGTTGTGAATTTAATCCAGATTGGCTAACTATCGAGGGCGTGCAATGCTATTGGTACAATAAAAGCGTGCGCCCTGGACGAAAATTAGGGCACATCAACATTCCCGCTGACCACCTAATCATCAATAAACTCTACCCCACATTAGACGAAGAGCATAAAAATCATCTTCAGCAAGCCCTCTCAACACTATCCTAAAAATAAGGCCATAGCTAACCAAGCCTAGCTTAAAGTCTACTTTATTCTTTTCGAAACCCAAGGACTTAGTTCACAAAAATTGGTGTGTATTTTTGCATGCCCGAGCAGATTTTTTGTCCATTGTTTGTCTCCTTACACATAACTAGGATGTTATTTAAACAACAAAAGGGGATGAACCATGATGATACGTGTCGCAACTATTCTAACCTTAGTGCTTGCACTGACCGCTTGTAATGAAGAGGAAATCCAGGATGCCTCAACCACTCTTCAAAATGCAGTTGAAAACCAAGATTTGCAAAAACCCCAAGTCAAAGTGAGCAACAATCAATTGCGCTGGAGTCAGAGTTATGCCAGTGAATATCGAGTATTACTTTGGCTAAATGACCAAGATTTTAGTGAGCATTTCACCGACAAACGACAATTCAACCCAGCACTACTTGGCCTAACACCAGGTCAATACGTCGCCATCGTTGAAGCCTATGACACGGCCGGCAACAGCCTATTTAGTGACCCCGTTAACCTGGAGGTTTTATAATGAACACGCTTCAAAACATTCTATTTACCAGCATTCTTCTGTCAAACGCAACAAGTTGGGCTGCCAGTTACCCGCCCAATATCGACTATGGCTCTGAAGGCGACTTTATTACCAAGCGAGGTACCGAATTTGGGCGCACAGCCGATTTAGGAGTTATAGGCCCTGTTTTAGTCAACCTACCAGAAGCGCCAGGCAGCAGTGATAATGGCGTGACTTTACGAAGTGAAGATACCGTATGGGATCTTTCTGACTTAACTAACCCCACAATGATTCGTTCACTAACGTGCCCTACCTGCTTTATGGGAATGCCTATCGACGCCCATGCCACTGTCACCCGTTTTGTGGGTGACGAGGCCTATATTTATACTCGTAATGGTAATCGCGAGAGCGAGAATGGCGATTATCTGCGTTTTGATCCAAACCAGCCCACGTCTAATGAGCAAGTGGTTTCCGTCAGGCCCGATCAAAATGTATGGCCAGCATCTCCTGTTGGCTATACGATGCAAAGCTCACCTTACGCTTCAAACCGCTACTGGGATTACGATAATAGTCCCTCTCCCACTATTAGCATACGTGACCGCGAACAAAACATAACCTTAGCCAACTGGGCTTGACCGAGAAAGCTACTTTTATTATGAACTTCCACCACTTTAGTGGACTTCTGATAACTCAGGAGGTGGCATATATGCCAAGAGATACAAAAAACTGGATGTACTCAAATGCTTTTAAAGTAAATAGGGAGTAAAGCGAGTGGAACTAGTCTATTTGACAGGGATTGGCAAGGATGCCGATTTTTTAGAACGATAAGTGTAGGTGGATTATGAAATAGATCGGAAGAGCACACGTCTG
>CAXQRU010000126.1:0-16025 GCA_964226685.1 Polaribacter sp.
AGACGTGTGCTCTTCCGATCTGAAACTCTTGAAGAGTTTTATGGGGAAATCAGTAGAGTGATCATACCAGAAGAAGGTTGGGGTCATAATTTAGATGCCTTCAATGATATTCTTAGAGGTGGCTTTGGCACTCCAGACGAAGGGTTTACTATCAAGTGGTTAAATTCAGAATTATCAAAGGAAAAGTTAGGCTATCCTGAAACGATTAGGCAGCTAAGAAAACGACTTGAACGTTGTCATCCGGATAATCGTGAATGTGTTAAAAGGCAATTGGAGAGAGCTGAAAAATCAGAAGGAGCAACAGTGTTTGATTGGCTATTGAATATTATATTAGCCCACGGCCCAGATGGGGAGGAATCAGAAGATAATGTTCAACTTGTACTCGAATAAAGCAGACATAACATTCAAAGGCACCCGACATCAAAACCGCCGCTTCGCTCTGGTTTTGCTTCGGGTGCTTTAGGCGTGAGGACGCCATGAGAATTATCAAAGATACAAGGCTTGAAGAGTTTAAAAGAATCGAGCATCTTCTATATGGCATCAATTATGAAGTGTGGTTTAACTTGTATGGGCCGAGTGATTCTGAGTTAGGTTTGGCTGATGCCCTTAAAGTATTAATTTCACAAGATTGTGAGTTATCAGGGGTAGTTCCGTCTACTCCAAAAGAAGCAGCCACAATAATCATGGATATGGTTCTTTATAAAGGTGATACGGGTTCAGGCCCATTAGAACTCGAATCTAAAAAAGTTGAGATTACTCAGTTAATGAAGAAGGTCTTTTCAATAGCCAATTTAGAGCAGGCTGAAATGGTTAGCGAATTTGGGTTTAAAAATGGCCATCCTGCGGATCCAGTATTTTGGGATTTTGCCTATGACATTCATTCAAACAATCAGCGTTGGCTGCTCATAGGTTCAAGCAGTGACTAGACCTAACAAAGCCATTAATTTGATCGCCTTACGCTGCGCTTCAGGCGTTAGGTTTCAGTAGGAAAATATGTTTACCTGGTTGAAAAGTATTTTTAATAGAAACACTGTAAGCAAGTTGCCAGATGGCTGGACGGATGATATGTCATTTCTTCTGCCTTCTGGCGTTACCGAGGAAGAAATCGTTGAGGCTGTTATCAATGCAGCGCTAGATGGCATAACCGACGAAGAAAATGAAGCTCGGTTAGTTGCCCTAGGAATAAATGAGAATGATGCAGCCCTAGCTAGAGACCGTGTATTTGGCGGCATTGTGAGAGGCACCACCAAAAATCAGGCAAACTGCCCGTTACGCGAAAAAGATCCACTTGCATGGTTGAGTTTTCAGAAAACGATAAAGGATATTAGCATTGCTAAAAAAATATACCCTCAGTATTTCACTTCTGAAAAAACCAACGAATAAAGATAGATGGCACGCCAGTCGCAATCTTTTCTAGTTGTTGACCAAGCCCTTTTTTGGTTGGCGCTAGACCTTGGACTTGGAAGGCTCACTAAATCGTGGTTATTGTTATGCTGCTCATATCCCAGATGGAAAGCGAAATATTATGAGGTGGGAAGGCTCAGGAGATAGGGGAGCATATGTTGTCTGTACTAAACTAGCGTATTAAAATACTTAGACTGGACACGCTACTGCTCGCCTTTTATGTGAGCGCTATGGTGCTTTAGCTTAAAGCCTCCTTAGTGTTGCAAAGCGGTCAGTTAAACATCAGTTTGCTTTCAAGTTGTCGCAACCTTCACCCGCTTAGTCCATCATGCTGCGGTTATTATTTCTATCGGTCTGTTTCGATTAAATTCTTTGGTTATCCATAGATCCATTTGTTCTAAAAGCTAGTTTTATTGGGGTTTGGTGGATCGTCATACTATGGTATTCTTTAGTCATTATTAACCGACTGCGGTTACGCTTAATATTGTTCGTGTTGCGTGCATTAGATTATTATGAGCCTATATACTGTCTTTGAAATACCATTAGATAAAGACCACTTATCTGAGTGGGCTGAAGCACTAGGTTCTTATGTGTTAATAAAAGGATATGACTGCTTTGGTGATTTATATTTAATTAGAATCTCTTTCGATGGTTATGGGTGTTGCATTCCGAGTAAAAAACCATCTTGTATTGAAAAAGTAAAATCCGCCGAGCTAATAAAAAGATTCAAAGTTAATGAATACAAAACACCATTTGCTAGCAAAGTACTTAAAGAATACTTTCTTGAAAATAGCCATATTCTTTGGAAAGAGGCATTGTTAGATCATGCTCTTATTTAGTGGTATAAATCGCATAACAAGTACAGGCACCCCGGCGTTATGTGCATTGAGAAGAATATGAATTTAACTAATTTTTACGGAAAGCCATGCGATATTGAACCCTATTTGGAAAAGTATAAACAAGGTAAGTATTCAGAAATATCTGAGTGGCTATGGGATGAGCTTTATCATCAAGGTGATATTGGTACTGCGTCGATAGCCTGGCTAATACAGGCTAATGCGATTTTTCTCACGCAAACCAACATCGATTGGAATTATCTGAGCTTTATTTATGCTGTAATGGAGTCATTGGAAGAAAATGAATTTATTTCATGCCCAGATTGGGCTCAAGGTAAATATCGTCCTGCAGCAATTGCTGCCTTACAACATGCTTTGTCATATTATCCGGAGCAACCAACTGAAGAGCAGAAGTTATCTATTGTATGTGTAAGCTGTGCAATATCAAAAATGTATAAGTCATATTCACTTATAGAGTATGCTTGGGGTGGTTACGAAGACCGACTTATGGAGCTAGACTATGAAAAAAAACCATAACAAAGCGAGGCTATCTGAAGTTTTAAGCGACTTTCCGCTGCGCTACAAGTCGATTTAAAACGCAGTAGCTTGCGGCATTACCTGTCTTGAGAAAGTGCATTGAATAAATTCGAGTTAATTATTTACAAGCTTATTGCTAGAGAGATCGAAATAAATGAATTCGAGCAATGGGTATACTCAGAGAAAGACCTAGAAAGCCTTCTCAGTTCTGATGAGTATTTGGATTTGATTTCTCTAACTTACAAGCTGCCATCATCTCTATATGAAGCAGAAAAGATTCTCAGACCACATATTGATATTGGCAAGTATTACGATTGGTATTTACGTAGGGTTCTGCAACAGGTGATAGAGCATCCTACCGATGTTCATAAATATATTGAGCAGTGCTACGACATGTACTGCGATGGTTATGGGTTCTTAGACAATCTTGGATTGGGCTACGGTTTGGCGGTCTCTGTCCCTCCATCAGATTACAGAGCGGATAGCTGGGATGAACTGGAATCTGTAGAGCAAAAGAAGCTAATTGAGGGATTTTACCCGGGTGTTCGCGAGGAGGCTGAAAAAGTTGTAAGCTGGCTTGATACTAGCAAAATAGTAATCACAGGCCATGACGGTGACTTTCAAGGAATACAGTATACGGATTCACGAACCCCTGAAGAAAAGGAACCTACTGGTTATAAAGTGGCTACCCCTACAAAGAAATGGTGGCAATTGTGGTAGCGTCACAGGTAATAAGGCACTGTTGTCGGACTGCTTTTTTAAAGGCTAACGTAGATCATGAATAACAAAAGTCAATTTACTCGAAGCTTTTTTATTTTTTTAATAGGAATCGGGATAGGTAGTCTCGCAACTTTCTGGTTCTTGCCTGAGACTTTGATACGCCTCAATGGGGTAATAATCGTAGATTCCCTCAGTGACAGGAATTTATACTTAAATGGAGCGTCCTATATTGATAATCCGAAAATTGCAGACAGAGTGTATCTAAAATTTAGGGACAATTCGATCAAGCATCCTCCCTATGGTCAAACAGCAACAGTGATTGGCCGCCTTAAGAATGTGGATATTGGAGAAGGACAGGTCGTAACAGAACTTGAGGTATTGAAGGTAGAGTAATCGGCAATAAGATGGAGCTGACTTCTAGACAGCTCCATCATTATTCACACCAAAATTAACATGGCCTTACCCAGATTGTAAAAATGAATATTTGGTACTCGAATAACTGTTATCTTGTATAAAGAACAACTTTTGCTTATGGGGGTCTCTATACCTAGAGCTTCATCCTAAGAGGTACTATCACTCAATAACCAAAGGTTGTCGGACAAACATACCGACCAATTTCTTTACGCCGATTGACGCACTCTTTGCGAATATTTTCGCAGGCATGTCCCATACCAGGGGTGGTTGGGCGCTTCTCAATGCACTCTTCGGCTTTTTTTTGTAGTTCGTAGTCTTCCATATCAGCCAGTCCACTGCGGCCACAGGCCGCCACAGCAATAAGAAGCATCAGCGCCAAGAGGATTCGCATCTTACTCCTGCTTGACCTGTTTAACTTGCTCGCTCACACTTTTATGACGAACGTCTAAGCCCTTTACTAAATAGACTAGATGTTCTGCGATATTGCTGGCATGGTCACCTATGCGCTCTAACGCCCTTAAAGCCCACATCACGTTCATACTGCGAGAGATGCTGCGAGGATCTTCCATCATGTGAGTAATCAGTTCGCGAACGGCCGTATCGTATTCTTGGTCAACTGTCTTGTCGCTTTTTGCAACAGCAAGTGCGCCATCGACATCGTATCGAGCAAAGCAGGTAAGGGTATCATTCACCATTTGCTGCACTCGACGACCAATATTACGCAGCTCACTAAAACCATGCGGCAAGTCACCCACATCGCAAATAGCGATCGCCATATTAGCAATTTTTTTGGCCTCATCACCCATGCGCTCAAGATCGCGAGTGGCCTTTGAAACCGCCATGATCAAGCGCAAATCTGAAGCCGTTGGTTGGCGCCTAGCGATGATTCTGGTGCAATGTTCATCCAGCAAAATTTCTCGTTCGTCAATGTTTTTTTCAACGACAAGGACGTTCTCAGCCAACTCCACATCCAAATTGGTAATGGCATTGACGGCATCGATAATTTGCTGTTCAACAATGCCGCCCATTTCTAAAAATTCGGACTTTACCTCGTCAAGGTCGGCGTTGTATTGTTGAGAAATGTGCTGGTCAAGATTTAGTTTATCCATAATATTACCGTTATTCTCTGATAGATGTAATATAGCTCACTTGGGTTCATTATCCAAACCGACCGGTAATATAACTTTCCGTCAGCTCGTGATCTGGGTTCGTAAAGACTTTTTCTGTGGTGTTGACTTCAATCAACTTACCCAAGTGAAAATAGGCTGTACGATGAGATACCCTGGCCGCCTGCTGCATCGAGTGAGTCACAATAGCAATGGTGAAATTTTCACTCAATTCATCAATGAGTTCTTCGATTTTCGCGGTCGCAATCGGATCTAGAGCCGAACAAGGCTCATCCATTAAAATCACCTCTGGACTAACCGCAATCGTGCGAGCAATACAAAGACGTTGTTGCTGACCACCGGAAAGACCCGTACCAGGTTGATCCAAGCGGTCTTTCACCTCGTTCCAAAGGCCGGCCTTGGTCAAGCTGGACTCAACGATTTCTTCTAAGTCAGCTCGACGATTAGCCAAGCCATGAATGCGAGGCCCATAGGCCACATTATCAAAGATAGACTTAGGGAAGGGATTGGGTTTCTGAAAAACCATACCCACGCGCGCGCGCAGAGGGACGACATCAAGCTTGGGGTCGTAGATGTTTTGCTCTTCCAGGCTAAAGGTACCGGTCACGCGGCAGCCTTCAATGGTGTCATTCATTCGATTTAAACTGCGCAAAAAAGTGGACTTACCACAACCTGATGGGCCAATCATGGCAATCACTTGGTTGGCCCCAATATCCAAACTGACATCGTAAATGGCCTGTTTTTCGCCATAAAAAACGTTGGCATTACGCACCGACATTTTTGGGTTGGTCGCCATTGGCTTGCCGACCGTCTCAATTGCCAATAATTTTTCTAAATCGATCACATCATTTCTCGCTGTTAATTACCAACGACGCTCTAGACGCCTGCGCGCCCACACCGCCACAATGTTCATTAAAATTAGGAACGCTAGTAGTACCACAATCGCCGCTGAAGCTCTAGATTCAAACAGGCGCTCATCCTGGTCAGACCACATAAAGATTTGAACCGGCAAGGCCGATGATTGATCCAACAGACCATCAGGCACTTCCTGAATAAAGGCGACCATGCCAATCAGTAGCAATGGCGCAGTCTCACCCAAAGCTTGGGCCATACCCACGATAGCACCAGTCAACATGCCTGGCATCGCCAGTGGTAATACATGGTGTAACGTCACTTGCATTTTTGAGGCACCAATGCCGTATGCGGCTTGACGAATTGATGGCGGCACAGCCTTGATGGCAGCACGGCTGGAGATAATAATAGTAGGCATGGTCATTAAAGTTAGCACCAAGCCCCCGACAATAGGCGCAGATCTCGGCATTCCAAAATAGGCCAGGAAAACAGCAGAACCTAATAAACCAAAAATAATCGAAGGAACGGCGGCCAAATTGTTGATGTTAACCTCAATAAAATCCGTTAAGCGGTTTTTGGGAGCGTACTCTTCCAAATAAATAGCTGCAGCAATTCCGATGGTGAACGATAGCAAAAAGGTCACCAGCAAGGTGTAGAAAGAGCCGACAAGCGCCGCTAAAATTCCAGCAATTTCCGGCTCATTAGAATCACTATTAGTAAAAAGCAACCAGTTAAAGCGATTTTCAATGTGACCAGCTTCTTTAAGCTGATTCAACCAAGCTATTTGTTTTTCGGTGACTCGGGCAGTAAATGGCTCTTTGTCATCGAGGCTCTTTAGGTAATACTCAATATCATCATCCAACGGGATCCAAAACGTGTGTTGTCCGCCCAAAGCATCTGGGTTTTCTCTCAAGAAGCCCAGGAGTACATCTTGTGAGCCCAGCTCGCTGATCAAACTCATGAGCTTACGGTCGCGGCTATCTAAAGCCTCACGCAGACCTTTTTGAATCACCGCCGCGTAATTTGCTGACCGCAGTTGCTGGTCATCTTTTGCATCATAAAGTCCGAGTTCATCTTGATCTAAGGTCACGTTGATACGAACATAATTCATGAAAAAGCCGTCTAAGCTTTTGCTACCAATATCAAACAGCAAAACAGCCAGGCACAGCAAACCAAAGAAAATGGAGATTAGGCCATAAAAACGGAAACGCTTTTCGGCTCTGCGACGCTTACCGAGGTTTTGGTTAAGCAGATCTATGGTTTTGAGCTTACTCATATTGTTCTCTATACTTTTTAACAACTCTCAAGGCAAAGATGTTTAAGGCCAAAGTCGTGGCAAATAACATCAACCCCAAGGCAAAGGCAGACAGGGTTATCACTGAGTTGAAGTCTTGGTCACCCACCAACAATGCCTTAATTTGAACGGTAATGGTGGTCACCGTTTCTAATGGATTGATCGTCAGGTTTGCGGCCATACCAGCGGCCATCACTACAATCATGGTTTCACCAATGGCACGCGACACGGCCAGCAGGATACTACCAACAATGCCTGGCAATGCAGCAGGTAGAACGACTTTTTTAATGGTTTCCGACTGGGTTGCACCTAAGCCTAAAGAGCCGTTTCTGAGGGCCTGAGGTACGGCATTGATCACATCATCAGACAGAGAAGACACAAAGGGAATGATCATCACCCCCATCACAAGCCCGGCAACCAGTGCAATTTCTCCATCGACTTTTAAAGGCCCCACTTGAAAAAATACAAAATCGAAAGTCTGGCCACCCAATAAATGCAGAACCCAAGGAGCAACGGTTATGGCCGCAAAGAATCCGTAAACAACGGTGGGGATACCCGCTAAAATTTCCAGCAGTGGCTTCACCCATGAGCGCATGCGAGGCGATGCATATTCAGATAGATAAATCGCCGACATCAAACCGGTGGGCACAGCAACAATCATAGCGATAGTCGAGATCAAGAGAGTACCGACAAACAAAGGCACGGCTCCAAAGCTCGTTGCCGATTGCGCATCCCACTCCAAGCCAAACAAAAAGTCTTGCGGCGGTACTTCTTTAAAAAAGAGAATGGATTCGCCCAGCACAGAAACAATAATACCTACCGTCGTCAGCACCGCCACACCGGCACAAATCAGTAGGCCAATCATGAAAATGCGCTCGACTTCCACTCGAGACTTCACATGAGGCTTGACGCGCAGCCAACCCCAGCTGCCAAAGAAGATCAACGCACAAACCACGACGACTGATAACGCCAACTGGCTAATTTCTTGGTAGTTTCCAAGCGAGGCAGCGGCTTGGATCATAGAAGGTTCGAGCCCTTTAGGGCCTATGTCATTTCGGGCCAGACTCTCAATGGTATCAATTTTAAGGGCTAGCTTGGCCGCATCTCCCGTTAACTCAGGCGGTAACTGGCGAACCACCAACTCCCTGATCAAGACGTCATCAAAAATCAACCAGAGACAAAAGATCGCCAAACAAGGGATCAAACACCAAATGGCCGCTTGGGTGCCATAAAACAGAGGTAGTGCACTTAGGTGAGTAATCCCGCCTAGCTGCGCAGCCTGTCGACGTGCTCGACCACGCCCCAAAAAGTAGACGGCAACCGCGCCGGCTATAATAAGTAATAATAGTTGTGTTGTTGTCATGATCTCGTTCTGAATTGTGGCTCAATTGCTCAAGCCCTATAAGCGCAGCGGCAATTTAGCACGAGATTATGACACTTTTGTGACGCCAAGACCAGAGATTCGCCGGCCTGTAAATTGAACCCATTGACACACCTATGAAATAATAGAACTATTGTATAGAGGTAGCATTATGAAACCATTGGCCATTATCGCCCTGATTGCGATTGCAGTATATTTAACCACAGGCAGCAGTAACTCTGGCTCCACAGGACTGAAACACAATGAAGTCATTATGTATTCTTTGACCACTTGTGGTTACTGTAAGGCAAAAGTTAAAGAACTGGATGAAGCAGGAATGCAGTATGTTGAGTACTTTATCGACAAAGATCCCTCAAAAAAAGCCGAGCTCTCCGAAAAGTTGCGATTAGCCGGCTTTGAAGCCGGTGGATTTGGCGTTCCTATCTTCGATGTTCATGGCACTATGCTGATCAATAACCCTGCCCTAATCGATATTCAGCGAATTGTCTTTGGTGGCGATTAGCCATTTCTTTTACCGCCTATTACAAGGATAATAGCGGCTTTTTCCCAACACATAAAACTATGATCAGTCTTCAAAACCTGGCTCTACAACGCGGCGATCAAGAATTACTCAAAGATGCCAACCTCACTCTTTATACCAATGATCGCGTAGGCTTGATTGGGCGCAATGGCACCGGAAAAACCAGTCTGTTTAAGCTGCTTCTTGGAGAGCTGTCACCCGATGCAGGCAACTACCACTGCCCAAGTGACTGGCGCTTGGCCATTATGCGCCAAGAAACAAGTGACATTCAGCGAACCTGCTTAGACCACGTCTTAGATGGTCATAGCACCTATCGCCAGCTCGAAGCGGATATCGCGCAAGCGGAGCGCAACAATAATGGCGAAAAACTTGCCGAGCTGTTTGACCAATGGGAACAAATCGATGGCTATAGTTTGAGCGCCCAAGCGATGAAGTTACTCAATGGTCTTGGTTTTAAGGAGAGCGATCACCATCGGCAACTATCTGAATTTTCTGGCGGCTGGCGCATTCGGCTGAACCTTGCTCAAGCCTTAATGACACCGTCAGATTTGCTACTACTTGACGAACCAACCAACCACTTAGATGTTGAAGCCACTGTCTGGCTAGAGGGCTGGTTGCAAAACTACAGCGGCACTTTGATTATTATTTCGCACGATCGCGACTTCCTAGATAATATCGTGACTCGTATTGTGCATATCGACCAGCAAACACTGACCGACTACACCGGCAATTACAGTCAGTTTGAACAGCAACTGAGCCTTCGCCAAGCACAACAGGCACAAGCCTACCAAAAACAGCAAGAGACCATTGCCCACCTACAAGATTTTATCCGCCGCTTTAAAGCCAAAGCCAGCAAAGCCAAACAGGCTCAAAGCCGCGTGAAAGCCTTGGCGCGCATGGAGCAAATTGCACCACTGCGGGCAGCTTCACCTTTTAGTTTTCACTTTCAGGCGGGAGACAAACTCTCTACGCCCCTGCTGACCCTGCAAGAGGTCAGCGTTGGCTACGAGCAGCCCTTACTGGAAAAGCTCAACCTGTCGCTGTTACCAGGCGCCAAAATTGGACTACTGGGTGCTAACGGGCAAGGCAAATCGACACTGATTAAGCTACTAACCACCGAACTTAAACCCATGGCGGGTGAGTATCACCGGGGCGAGCACTGCCATATCGGCTACTTCTCTCAACATCAACAACAAGCATTGGATGGAGACGCTAGCCCGCTCTTACACCTGCAACGACAAGATCCCAAGGCTAGCGAGATGGAACTGCGAACCTTTCTAGGCAGCTTTGCCTTCCATGGCGACCGTGTTTTTGAGGCGGTCAAACAATTCTCAGGCGGTGAAAAAGCCCGCCTAGCTCTAGCGTTAATTGCTTGGAAGAAGCCCACGGTCCTGTTGCTCGACGAGCCGACCAACCACTTAGACCTAACCATGCGTGAGGCACTGGAGTGGGCGATACAAGATTTTAGTGGCGCCATGATTTTAATTTCCCACGACCGCCACCTGCTACGAAGCTGTTGCGATGAGTTTTGGTGGGTGCACAACGGTCGCTGCGAAGCCTTTGACGGTACCCTAGATGATTACCAAGCGGCTATTACCCAGGTAAACACCTCGCCCAAAGCGCTTGAGGGCAATAGCAAAAAAGCCAAGCGCCAAGCCGAGGCCGCCAAACGGGCCAACCTGCAGCCCTTGACCAAAGAAATCAAACAGCTTGAGCGCCAGATGGAGCAACTGCACAAGCAAATTGACGACGTTAACCAACAACTCACCAATACCCAGCTTTATGAGGCAAGCCAGCAATCGCAACTGGCGGCATTACTTAAATCTCAAGGGCTGGCAAAACAGGAATTAAATGCCTGCGAAGAACGCTGGATCGAACTCAGCGAAGCCCTAGATGACAGTTAATCTCAATTTTGTTTGTTCGATCACAAAAATCATAATAGCTTTTTGACTTCTCACCCAAATGTGCTAGATTGTCGATTTTTTAGCCATACCGTTATAAAACCAAGTTACTTATAACCCTTATTTATAATAAGGTTAACCAATTGAGGCCTGTATGAAATTTTTAGCTCCATTAGCATTTTCCTCCACCATTCTGTTGGGCGCATGTGGTGGCGGTGGCGGCGGTGGCAACACCACCCCAACCCCACAACCACCCTCGCCCACGGCGGCTGAACTGGCCACCGAGTTTATGGCGATTGTATTGTTGAACTCTACTGAAAATTTGCCTTTGCATAATCATACTGTGGCGGTTGTTTATCCTTGCTTAGGCACTCCATCACCACAAGTGAGCTTAACTAGAACCCCATCGGGCGAAAGATTTCTTCTAGAATCGACTATTACTAATTGTAATGATGGTTATGCCACCACCTCTGGCGTACAGAGGTTTGACCATATCGACACCGGTTCTGCATTAATCGGGAGCGTCGATTATTCCGGCCAAACCGATATCACCGTGGGCAACAAAAGCCTATCATTGCGTGGTGAAGCCGATGCTGGTTTCGCTCAAAACGCTTCCATTGCCTTTGCAAACAACACGCTAGCTCTTGATCTTGACTCTGCGTTTGAGATTTGCTCAAACCTCAAGGATGGCGATTGCACCAGCGATGCAGGCAAAGAGCTGCTACTCACTGTGGACGGCACCAGCTATGCCATTGCCGAGTTCAATTACGTCCTAAACCGCAGAATCAAAACCACCTTCAGCAGCACCGATGGCCAAGTAGGCGTAAGAACACCAGCTGAAGGTGATATTTATGATTACGAGATTGCTGTTAAAGGCAAATTATTAGACGATACCGACAAAGTCCTTGCCGACTTTGAATCCACTTCATCAATCATTGGCACCATTGCTGGCGAACCTACTTCAGGTACTGTATTGATGACAGTGACGCTCAGTGATAACACACCACAAACCGTTCGCGTCATATTTGATATGGGCAATATCTCCATGGTTGACAACACCACCGACGCCATTCTATTGGCGCCCACTCCTTGGGCTGATTTCCAGTAGCCCCTCTTTAAAAAGGCAGCCAAGGCTGCCTTTTTTGTTCCAGACATATCTCGATACACTTTTTTGCTGGCTTCAACTATTATTTTTGAAAATAATGGTTTCTTTGACTGAGTAAAATCAAACCATGCTAAAAACTTCAACTTTACTCGTGCTTAGCCTCTTTTCCCTATGTACTCTGGCAACAGTAACTTCGGATGTGCAAGTATTAAATGTTGATGGTAGAGAGCGCAGCTTTATTTTGCGCACCCCAAGTCAGCATATTGAACGGATGCCATTGGTCATCGTCTTACATGGAGGCGGGGGCAATGGGGAACATGCAGAGCGAGTCACAGGCTTTACGCAAAAAGCCCAGCAAGAAAACTTTATCGTCGCCTACCCCAACGGCACAGGAAATAAAAAACGGTTTACTTGGAATGCCGAACATTGCTGTGGCCAGGCCATGCATCAAAATAGCCAAGACGTGGAATTTATTCGAGCATTGATCGATCATCTGATCCAGCACTACTCGGTAGACCCCAACCGAGTTTATGTTACTGGCATGTCCAATGGCGGCATGATGACGCACCGATTAGGCATTGAACTCTCAGATAAAATTGCCGCTATCGCCCCCGTGGTGGCCACCCTCTTTGGTGATGAAACTCTACCAAAAGAACCGATTTCAGCATTAATCATTAACGGCCAAAAAGATACCAGCGTACCTTTTGAAGGCGGCCAACCTAATCCTCGATTTAAACATTCCTGGGGCAAACTGCCTACACAACCAGCAAAAGAACAAGCGCTATTTTGGAGCAAAGCCAATCATTGTAAACACTCCAATACCCGAGAAACAGATACGCTAAGTCACACGACTTACCACTGCCCAAAACAAGTCTCTGTCGAGTTTTACGCGCTAAAAAATGATGGCCATGCATGGCCCGGTGGCAGGAAAGGGCGTTTAAGGGCGGACAAACCTAACCCAAATTTCAATGCAACGGATTTAATTTGGGGGTTTTTTAGGGCACACCATAGAGCTGAGTAATCTATCTGTAAGCATTTGTAATAACACCCATCTCTATCCTCACGTATTATGCTTGACATCAAAATCTTCGAGCAATCTTATGGCATTCCATTTAAACGCTGTTATCTTGATCTTCTGTACGTTAAGTGCTTTGTGCCACGCACAATTGAACCCCGTTCAACAATCATTAAAGACCTTTGATTGCCACGAAGGTGATAAAAGTGCATGCATCGATGTTTTGCTACAAGATGGCTACCTAGAATCCGATCTTGATTTTAAAGACGAACTACAACACGCATTAACGGAATTTGAAAAGCCCTGCAACACGGGTGACCAAGCAAGCTGTGCGCGCTATGGGCTTGCTCTATTAGCCTCGTCACAAAACCCTAGCGATTACCCCAAAGCCTTTGATTTACTCTCGCGCAGCTGTGATCAAGGAATCGGATGGTCCTGCTCACACATCACTCGCAGTATCGACTTTATGGAGTGGGAGCCACCCAAGGCCTCTTCCCCATTGGCAAAGGCCTTCGATGATTACTACCAGTCACTGGCCCCATTGTGTAAAAAAGGCGACGCAACAGCCTGCGCAAATATGGGGCGGCTTAATCCCCTACTGACTACCGTCATCGTCAACAAGGCCATTTGGCATGGCAAGTTAGTCGAGGCCTGCGATGCCAAACTTGCACGCGCCTGTGCCCACCTCGGTTATCTCTATAGCGGCGATGCAGATGATTTTTTTACCAGTGCGTTATTCCCACCAGATAGTACCGGCACAATTGAGAGAATCAATAAACGCAAATCGAATCGATATGCTCGCAAAGGCTGCTTACTAGGCAATGCTATTGGCTGCTACAATTACGCCATCGGTTTTGATAGCCAGACTGACGAAAGCTGGATAAGGGAACAATCCTACTACACCCAAGCCTGCCGAGGAGGTGCTAACGAAGGTTGCAATGATCTGAACTGGGACACCTACTGGGATGAAACAGACTCGGTCAGCACATTAACAGAACCTTGCCAACTTGGCGACTTCACGGCCTGTGCCTATTTAGCGCAAAAGCAACTCAAGCCATTTTCCGTCATACAAAAACAACCAAAGGGCGAGGATCTAAAAAATACCCTTGCGGCCGTTGAGCAATATCAAAAAATCTGCGAAATGGGATCGATAGTGGCATGCGGATGGGTAGCTGCTATTTTATTTGACCCTAACACACCATCTAAAACCGGTGAGCGAATGGCATATGGTGGCTGTGAAACCGAAGTCAGTGATGGCAACGCTTGCCATTTTTTAGGTCTTCACTATGAATACCATCACAATGAGAAAAACCATAATGAACTAGCACTCCATTATTACAGTTTAGCTTGTGAATTGGACGAACCTAAAGCCTGCGCGGCGGCTGGATATTTATACCAAAATGGAAAGGGCACTGAACCATCCAAGAGCGTAGCAGCACGCTTTTATGATAGGGGCTGCAATATGAACAACAGGCGCAGTTGTCATTTACTCGCCAGGCTAATTGAGAGCGATGAACCAGAAAGAGCTAAGTCTCTCTACGAAAAGGCATGCAGTTTAAGCCCAAATAAATCTTGCGATCATTCAGTCAAATAGAATCAATCATTATGAAAATAATCTTAAAAGGTTTTATCGATGTGCCGCACGAAGAAATAAAGAAAGTTGAAGATAATTGCCGAATCATGAACAACTGACCTTGGCTTAAAAAGGCTGCCTTATTTTTAAGGTAACAAAAGATTCCAAGAAACCTAACCGTTTTGATGTCTACGAAGAGTGAAGCCGCCTTTGATCAATATCAAGAGCGAATTAAGGCCTCTAACTGGAGATAGGCTTTTAAAAATGCGGTTGGACATTACACCATTGAAAGGACTGAGGAATAACTATGTGTAAATTTGATAATGGCCTAAAACTCTGCACTTGCGATGAGCTATCTGAAGCAACACCCGATGACTACACCTGGCAGCTCAGGGTTCTTGACTATTATGAACCAGCTCGCGGCCGCTGTTACTTCCCGTCCGATGACATCGGCGAGGGCTTAGAGCACCAATGGATCGAGCTTAATCTCAATTGCGAAAATTGCTTTGATTTCGATTATCAGCCAAAAGAAGGCGACAACCTCATTATTACTAAAGCTGGGCAAGGCTATCTATCCTTTATGTTTAGGAATAATGAATGGACAAAAGATTTTTATAATGAAATTGGTGAGATTTCAAAACTAGTGAAAAATGGTAAAGTAAAGCCTGTGTAAAAATCGAATAGTTCATATACCTTAAAATTATGCCAGATAAACACATGAAAAATTTTATATACTTTTTGTTAATCTGCAGCTTTTCATTTTATAGCTTTGCTGACAACCATGAAAAAATTACCATCAATATAGATAGCTTTTCAGATATTACCCTGACAGGCATCAATAAAGAAGATTTAACATACAACGAATCAGATAACATCCTTTATCTAGAAAAAAAGGGTTATATAGGATTTGAAAACCTTAGCATTGCAACCAAAGACTCAGAACCACTGAGTGGGACTGCCCATTATGGTGTCCTTCAGTATTTAATTGATGACATGCCCGCTTTTGCGTTATCGGCCTCTTTTCAAGAAAGAATCACTCTCCATAAAGATAGTAACGCTCAGTATAAGATATCCGATATTGTTAAATCTTCTGAAGAAATAGAAAATTTGATTATGCGTCAATATTTTAATGTATTTCTCGAAGAATCGACGAAAACTCAAAGAGAGTTTTACCTACGAATCGTCGATGACAAATCTTGGACAGTATGCTGCCCTGAATACATCGCTCAAGCAAAAGCATTTCTAGGTAAATCCCCTAATGATTTTAAAACACTCAGCGATTTATCCATATACCCAATATTAAAAGATCGGAAGAGCACACGTCTGAACTCCAGTCACGATCGTTA
>CAXQRU010000127.1:0-8020 GCA_964226685.1 Polaribacter sp.
AATGATACGGCGACCACCGAGATCTACACCAGCTTATACACTCTTTCCCTACACGACGCTCTTCCGATCTGAAAAATGTTAAGCGCCTTGAATTAACATCTTTCTTATATGACCAATTGCCTTGGTAGGGTTCAGACCTTTCGGGCAAACAGACACACAGTTTTGAATACCTTGACAACGAAAAACGCTGAACGGATCACGCAGGTTATCAAGACGTTTTGCGGTCGC
This sequence comes from Polaribacter sp., assembly GCA_964226685.1. Lineage (GTDB taxonomy): Bacteria > Pseudomonadota > Gammaproteobacteria > Pseudomonadales > Cellvibrionaceae > CAXQRU01. The sequence continues at coordinate 229 of CAXQRU010000127.1, forward strand.
CGTGTCTCGACTGTCTGCCAAGAAACGATACGACTGCAAGAGACCAGCTGGGCCGATGAACTTGTCTGGGTTCCACCAGAAAGAAGGACAGCTAGTTGAACAACAAGCACATAAGATACACTCGTAGAGGCCATCAAGCTTTGCTCTATCTTCAGGAGATTGTAAGCGCTCTATGCCTTCAGTGGGCTTGCTTTCGTTTTGTAAAAAGGGCTCAATTTTACGGTATTGTTCATAAAACTGAGACATATCAATGACAAGATCACGGATAACCGGAAGGCCTGGTAGTGGACGCAAAACCAACTTATTGTTTTTCACGCACTCAGATAAAGGTGTAATACAAGCCAGGCCATTTTTGCCATTGATATTCATACCATCAGAGCCGCACACACCTTCACGACATGAACGACGATAAACCAAAGTATTGTCTTGTGCTTTGAGCATTTCAAGCACATCGAGAACCATAACGTCTTTACCCTTGGTGTCCACTTGGTAGGACTTCATGAAGGGCGCTTTGTCTTCTTCAGGATTATAGCGATACACTTCTACATTCAACATTTTGCTCTCCTCCAACCTAGTAGGTTCTAACCTTAGGTTCAAACGTATCTACAGTCACTGGTTCAAAATTCACCGCACGCTTACCCAATCTCTTTTCATCTGGATAATAAATCGAGTGACACAACCAGTTCTCATCATCGCGCTCAGTGAAATCTTCACGAGCATGGGCGCCACGAGATTCAGTGCGCACCTCAGCAGAAATTGCAGTCGCTTCAGCCACTTCAAGCAAGTTGCGCAGCTCAAGCGCTTCAATACGAGCCGTATTAAAGGCGCTGCTCTTATCTTCAAACGTCACTTCTTCAATGCGAGCGCGCAGATCAGCCAGCTTAGCCACACCTTCTTTCATGTAATCACCACGACGGAACACGCCGAAATGATTTTGCATCACGGTCTGCAGCTCAGATCTGAGCACGTGAGCAGGCTCCCCACCTGAGTTATTGTTGACTTTGTTAAGACCAGCCATGGCTTGCTCGATATCAGTCTCTGACGCATCGCGAAGTTCGATACCCTGCTGCAACGCTTGCTCAATAAACAAACCAGACGCACGACCAAACACCACCAAATCAAGCAACGAGTTACCGCCAAGACGGTTAGCGCCGTGTACCGACACACAAGCCGCTTCACCACAAGCATAGAAACCTTCGATCACTTGGTCTTTACCATCAATGTGCGTCAATGCTTGACCATTCACATTCGTTGGAATACCACCCATCATGTAATGACAAGTTGGAACTACAGGAATTGGCTCTTTAACAGGGTCAGCATGTGCAAAAGTGCGAGACAATTCTAAAATGCCCGGTAATTTACTGTTGAGAGTGGCCTCACCTAAGTGATCCAGCTTCAAGTAAACATGGTCGCCTTTTTCACCACAGCCACGACCTTCAAGAATTTCAAGCACCATAGAACGCGCAACCACATCACGACCCGCAAGATCTTTGGCGTTCGGAGCATAACGCTCCATGAAGCGCTCACCGTCTTTGTTGATCAGATAGCCACCCTCACCACGACAACCTTCGGTCACTAACGTACCTGCACCATAAATACCGGTTGGATGAAACTGCCACATTTCCATATCTTGCATTGGGAAACCGGCACGCATGGCCATACCGATACCATCACCTGTATTGATGTGAGCATTGGTGGTAGAGGCGTAAATTCGACCCGCACCACCCGTTGCAAAAACGGTTGCTTTAGATTTAATGTAAACCACTTCGCCATCTTCAATGTTGATGGCAATAACACCCACAACAGCGTTATCTTGGTTTTTAACGAGATCCACGGCGAACCATTCGTTTAGAAATACCGTGTTATTTTGAACATTGTTTTGATAGAGCGTATGTAGCAGTGCATGACCGGTTCGATCGGCTGCAGCACAAGTTCTCGCTGCCTGACCACCTTTACCAAACTCCTTAGACTGTCCACCAAAAGGCCTTTGGTAAATACGACCATTTTCCGTACGTGAAAACGGCAAACCCATATGCTCTAACTCAAATACGGCCTCAGGGCCTACCGAACACATATATTCGATTGCATCTTGGTCGCCGATATAATCCGAACCTTTGACCGTGTCATACATGTGCCAACGCCAATCGTCGTTTGGATCATCACTTGCAATGGCACAAGTAATACCGCCTTGAGCTGACACGGTATGGGAGCGAGTTGGAAACACTTTAGTCACAACAGCCGTCTTAAAGCCTGACTGAGCCATTTGCAAGGCCGCTCGCATACCAGCGCCACCGCCGCCAACAACAATCCCGTCAAAGGAAAGGGTTCTAATAGACATTCAACACTCCGATAAAAAAAACAATGAAGCCGAAACTGGCAATCTGTGAACACACATCACTGAACGTATACGCGCGAAAACAGCCATTGGAGCAACAAGTATTCGACACTTAAGCAACCAGCACAAACTAGATAGATTACGAACAGAAACTGGACAATGTGGGTATGGGTGATGATCTACTGTACGGGAGTGAATATTCACGTTTGTATGTCACCTAATACCTTGTATTGTCCACGAAAATAAGAGTTTTTCAGTTGAAAATGAATTATCAACAAGTCGGTGCGAAAGTATAGTGACACTAGTGATAAAATACAAACATTTATCGCATAAATTGGCCAATAATTTCGAAGAAAAGCCTTAATTTGCGGTGAAATCTAAGATCTCGGGTCTTTCACCAAAAAATGCGGACTTAGACGCCTAAAATTCAACCAAAACACTACCGTTTTTGATCCGAGAGGCTATTCTTTCAGTAATAACATTTGACAAAAGACCGCTGTCACTTATGATGATCAACCTCAATATATCAATTGTGATTCGGAAGTTGGGCATCAATACCCTCGATGCTCAACACAAACCTCTAAACAACTAGGAGTGATTATGACTGACAAGATAGCAAAACTTTCGGTCGACGGTTTATCAAAACCCATTGAACTACCCGTACTATCTGGCACCTTGGGGCCTGACGTTGTCGACGTCGCAGAACTACTCAACAACAACTATTTCACCTATGACCCGGGCTTCTTATCCACAGCATCTTGTGAGTCAAAAATTACCTTTATCGATGGTGAGAAAGGAATTCTTCTGCACCGAGGCTACCCTATAGAACAACTGGCTGAGCATTCGGATTATCTCGAAACCTGTTATTTACTACTCAATGGCGAACTACCAAACGCCGAAGAGAAAAAAGAATTCGTCGATATCATTACTCACCACACAATGGTTCATGAAGCCATGGCTCGATTTTTTAGGGGCTTCCATCACGATGCCCACCCAATGGCCATGATGTGTGGTGCGGTTGGCGCCCTCTCGGCGTTCTACCACGACTCAACTAATATCAAAGATCCTGAGCACAGAGCCATCTCAGCTCACCGGCTGATAGCCAAGATCCCAACATTGGCTGCCATGTGTTACAAGCACCACATTGGCCAGCCGTTTATGTATCCCAAAAACCACATGAGCTACGCTGAAAATTTCTTGCACATGATGTTCGGCACTCCCTGCGACGAACCTTATGTCAACCCAGTGGTCGCCAAAGCTATGGATAAGATCTTCCTGTTGCACGCCGACCACGAGCAAAACGCATCGACCTCTACCGTGCGCCTAGCCGGCTCATCGGGAGCCAACCCGTTTGCCTGTATCGCTTCTGGTATTACCGCGCTTTGGGGCCCTGCTCATGGTGGCGCCAACGAAGCGGTATTGAACATGCTAGAGAAAATTGGCGATGTGAAAAACATTGACGGCTTCATCAAGCGCGCTAAAGACAAAGACGACCCCTTCAGACTCATGGGCTTTGGTCATCGCGTCTACAAAAATTTCGATCCGCGTGCACGAGTGATGAAACAAACTTGCGACGAAGTACTTGAGGAACTGGGCATTCAAGATCCACTACTGGATGTTGCCAAGCGCCTTGAACAAATCGCGCTTGAAGACGAGTACTTTATCGAGAAGAAACTCTACCCGAATGTGGATTTCTACTCGGGCATCATCATGAAGGCCATCGGTATTCCTACCAATATGTTCACTGTGATCTTTGCCACAGGCCGAACTGCTGGCTGGATTTCGCACTGGTCAGAAATGATTAGCAACAGCTACAAGATAGGTCGCCCCCGTCAGCTCTACACGGGTCATGCCATGCGCGACTTCACGCCCATCGACAAGCGATAACGACGACTACCCCTGCCATATTTTGGCAGGGGTAACTCATGTTCCTTTAACCACCCAATTCTTTCTCAATTCTTTCGTGCATATTTCGCCACTGGGGCAAACTCTTCATTGGGCTTCCTTTTATACCTTGGCTACGCGCCCTCGCCGACCATAAACCATCACCATTAAAGCTATAAACTGGTAGCAAATCAGTCCTTTTGGACGCTGGCAGTATTTCTCCTTTTATATTGTCCAATATCACAGGCTCACCATCCGGCTCGGCGTAGTAGGCCAAAACCATATGAGCTAAGTTATAGTCTAGCGCTTTGACATAGGTAATTCTGAGCTTCGATATATCGACCCCAGTCTCCTTTAATGTAAAGTATTTAGCGATAGAAAAGTCCTCGCAGTCACCCCCATTGGTCGCCAACATCTCTATAGGAGTCGCCCAATAATCCTCTACACCCCAATGCTCAGGATCAAACACCCAAGGAATTGCATTGAAAAAATCATTGGACGCGGGCAATTTTTGCTCATCCTCTTTCTCATTGGATAAGCTGATCAATAGATCTCGCCACCGGCTTACACGTACCCCTGCCTCAGAACCATAGCGCGAGGCAACCGCTTCAATCACTCGATCAGATAAACCTTTATAGCTTGGCGATAAAGCCCACACCACACAGGGCAACATCAAAAAGCTGGCGACCATTCGATACATCAAAGGCATACACTCCAATATATAGTGTTTCCTTTATTATAGAAGGATTTTCAAGCTGAGCTGTCAGAAGCGCTAAACTGTTATATGATGTAACATTCTTGCTGACTGGAGCAAAATTATGGCTGCAACCATATTAGTGGTAGAAGACGAATCCGCTATTGCTGATACCATTACCTACCCTCTCAAAACCGAGGGCTTTACTGTGATTTGGACATCACTCGGCAATGAGGCGATCGACATCTTCAACCGCGAGTCGATAGACCTGATTATTCTCGATGTAGGCCTACCTGATATCAGCGGTTTTGACGTATGCAAGCATATTCGCAACCATTCTAATGTACCTATTATTTTTCTGACCGCACGCTCAGAGGAGATTGATCGAGTCGTCGGCTTTGAAATCGGCGGGGACGACTATGTCGCCAAGCCCTTTAGCCCAAGAGAACTCACAGGCCGCATTAAAGCAGTACTAAAGCGGACGGCCCCCAGGGGTGAACCCAAAACCACTGGCGCCTTTCAATTGGATAACGACAAGGCCACTATTGGCTATCATGGAACACAACTAGAACTCACACGTTACGAGTATTTGATTCTCAAACTCTTGATCACTCACCTTGAGCGGGTGTTCTCTCGCAGCCAAATTATGGAAGCCGTATGGGATGCCCCTGATCATAGTATGGATCGTACAGTGGATACCCACATCAAATCCATTCGAGCCAAATTACGAGATATCACCCCAGACGTAGACCCGATTAAAACACACAGAGGACTTGGCTATAGCTTAATCCATGAGAGCGACTCGTGAATTCATCCTTTAGAATCTTTATTGGCTATTTTTTGGTCATTGGCATCTGTTGCTATTTATTGATGTCAACCTTTATAAAAGAAGTAAGACCCAGCATTTTACAAGCGGTAGAAATCTTGATGATTGATATGAGCCATTTAATGGCCGAAATCATTGAACAAGATCTTGAGAACGGCCAGATCAAACTGGATGCAATTTCCGAAAGCATCATGCAATACAACCATCGTCGCTTTCAGTCGAAGGTCTACAATCTCACCAAAGAACAGGCTGATCTGCAATTTTATGTCACCAATCACAAAGGTATTGTGGTGTACGACTCCCGCGCCAAAGACACCGGCAAAGACTTTTCTCAAAAGAATGACGTCCTTCGCACCCTTAACGGTGAGTACGGCGCCCGCACCTCTGGGGAGGACGTGAACGACGAATTCACCAAGTTCATGTATGTGGCGGCGCCCATTCGCTACAATGGCGACATAATCGGCGTGGTCAGCTTGATTAAATCCAATAGTAGCTCGCGCCCATTCATCGAAACCGTCGAGGGAACCGTATTCACCAAAGGCTTGGTGTTATTTGTTATTTCACTACTTGTGGGCCTGCTGATCTCATGGTGGATCAGCCGCTCGATCCGTCAGTTATCGCACTACGCCGAGCAAGTGAGCAAAGGCAAACGAGTTGGCGCACCCAAGCTTCGAGACCCTGAGCTTTCCAAACTCAGCCAAGCCATGGAAGCCATGCGCACCAAACTTGAAGGGAAAAACCACGTCGAGCATTACATGCATACCTTCACTCACGAAATGAAAAGCCCGTTAGCGGCAATAAAGGGCGCAGCGGAAATTCTCAAAGAAGATATACCGGCGATGGATAAACAACGCTTCGTGAACAATATCCTCAATGAAACCCACCGAATGCAACAAGTAGTGGATCGTTTACTGCAATTGGCCACCGTTGAAAATTATAAAATGCTCAACAAGCAAAAACCCGTGAATGTCACTCAATTTATTGAAGCCATACTACTGAACAAAGAAGCCTTATTTGCCGAAAAAAACATACGAATTAGCAACCAGTTAGATAATGGTATTATCGTACAGGGTGACCACTTCCTGCTCTCACAAGCCATCAATAATCTCATTGATAATGCCATCGAATTTACCCCTAAAGATGGGCAAATTACCGTTAAAAATCATTACGAAAACCAACCCGATGTGGTAGCCATTATTATCGAGGACTCGGGGCCGGGCATTCCAGACTACGCCACGGATAAAATCTTTGACCGCTTCTACTCCCTCACTCGACCGAGCAATAAACACAAAAGCTCGGGCCTTGGCTTAAGTTTTGTTAAGGAAGTGGCCAATTTGCACAACGGCACCATCAGCGTCATCAATAACGATGCAGGCCCAGGCACCATTGCCACTCTGCGCCTACCCGCTAAACGCCCCTAATGTGGTACTTGTATTTACTGGAATGCCAAAACCAACACTACTACACCGGCATCACCACCGATGTAGAACGGCGGTTCCGGCAACACCTCTCCGGCAAAGGAGCCAAATACACCAGAGCCAACCCTCCCACAAAAATATTGGGAGTACTACCCTACCCTGACCGCTCCCAAGCGTCCAAGGCTGAGCATATGGTGAAACGCTTGAGACCTTGTGAGAAATTGGCTTTTTTTGGGAAAGCCTAAAGCACCAAACTAAAAAGGCCTAGAATAAGCATTGGCCAGCTCTAAAATTAATGCATCATAGCGCTGCACTTCAACCTGTACAGGATCATTTGTCACACGCCTCATATTAAAAGTTATCGTTCGAACCCAAAGCAAGCGACACTCTTCATCGCTCATATTACGCATTCTCACAAGCAAATACTCAAACTCTAAATTATAAAGATGGTACTTACCCTGTAAACGAATTAAGTACTGATCAAGCAGTAGTTTAGGATTGAACTCTTCTGGGGGCAGCTCATATACGCGCCGTGAATTAAACAACCAAAGTGCATATGGAACCTCTGATTTAGTCAGAAAAACTTAATTTCAAAAATTTGGCTTCAAACAACCACCAAAAACTGAGGAAATAAT
>CAXQRU010000128.1:0-14886 GCA_964226685.1 Polaribacter sp.
CACGACGCTCTTCCGATCTCTGAAATTAACAAAACCTTACCACCTTTTCCACCATGGTTTTCTTTTGAAGATAGAGCCTTGATCAAGATATAAAAAACAAATCTCTTCATCGATAAACCTTGGGGCAACTTCAAGGCCAGTTAAGGACAAATCTACTTGATAAGATACTCCATCAATTACGTATTCTTTACCATGTTCGTCTTCTTTTATCGTCTCAGCATTTTTAATTGCTTCAATTTCTTCCTCTAGAAACGCTCCTTTCGACACGCTATCGCCTGGCTCATCACCATCCATCTCTGAAACATGCCTTACCAATTGACTATTTTCATACAAGCTAAAAACATTAAACCAACACTGATCATTGAAGGCTATAGAAAGTACCTTGCCGTATTCCACAGCAGCAAATCTGGCTTTTTTATCACAAAGAGCCATATCTATTGCAAGATTATCACTAAAAGCACACACACCAGTTTTGTTCGCAAAGATGAAAAGACACTCCGAGCCACTAGAGGAATCAGACTTCTCGCTCTGGTAAGCATGCCTTGTATCTCCAATATTCTTCAGGAATTTAAAAGCTTCGTCCTTGCTGTGCCCCAAAGTCAGATCTATTTTTTCGTAACCTTTGTTAACGGCTAAAACGACGTAAACTTTTGTACTCATTCCGAAAATAGCTATTCCGTGCCATCAATTAAATATGGCATCCACTCACCATTAAAAACACTTTCAACGGCCATCTCTAATTCAATGATTTGTGGATCAAAGAGATCTTCTCTAAACGACTTTCCATATCGTAAAGCGTTTGTGTATTCGACATAAGGATAACGTCCCAAACAATAGAGCGCATAACATAGCTCTTTACTTAAGCTAGGCTGATCTTTCATTTGCTGACAAAGTTGCTTTAAATCCTTAATCAAAGAACTGAAATAGTGTTGGCCAGGGTCTTCGCCCATCCTCGCTAGTACGGGCAAGCCATTCTCGCCAAGGCTTCTCTCAATAATACTCGCTACCAATTCATCCATTAATGGCTTTCAGACACCATATTAATCGTATACTTCGGAATTTCTACCACTAGGTCTTGATCGGCCACAATCGCTTGGCAGCTTAGGCGTGAATCTGGCTCTAGCCCCCAAGCTTTATCGAGATAATCTTCTTCTAACTCATCTGGCTCTTCTAAAGAATCAAAGTTTTCTCGAACGATCACATGGCAAGTGGTACAAGCACAACTCATCTCGCAGGCGTGTTCAATCTCAATACCATTTCGAAGTGCAGCGCGGCAAATGCTCTCGCCGGTTTCGGCTTCAATCACGGCGCCCTCTGGGCAAATTTCATGATGCGGTAAAAATACGATTTTAGGCATAATCTATTCTCTTATTGAGTATTTTTTTCCAGTTGATCCAGGTGTTGACCGGCTAGTGCTTGTCGGATGCTGGCATCCATTCTTTGGTTAGCAAAAGACTGGGAAAGTTCATTGGTCTGCTCAATGGCTTGTTCGATGGCGTCGCCATCACTGCCATCCACAACTTGTTGTAATTGCGCCACGGCTTGCACTAAGCTGTCATATTCAGCCTCGGAAAGCAGGCGCTTGCCATCTTGCGCGAGCGCTGAATTGAGCGCTTCAATGACTCGCAACCCCTCGACTTTTTTCTCCTGCAAAGAGCGCATTTGAATATCGTCTTTGGCATGTTCATAAGAGGCCTTAAGCATATTTGAAATGGCTTCATCATCCAGCCCGTAGGAAGGTTTAACCGTAACTTCCGCACGGGTATGAGTCGAGGTTTCTTCGGCAGACACTTGTAACAAACCATCAGCATCCACCTGAAAGGTGACTCGAATATGTGCAGCACCAGCCACCATGGGCGGAATGCCATGCAACTCAAATCGAGCCAGTGAACGACAATCTTCTACCAGCTCTCGCTCACCTTGCAGCACATGAATCGCCATGGCCGTTTGGCCATCTTTAAAGGTGGTAAATTCTTGGGCCTTTGCCACAGGGATCGTGGTGTTTCGATGAATAATTTTTTCAACCAGGCCGCCCATGGTTTCAATACCGAGCGATAGCGGGATGACATCGAGTAATAGCAAATCACTGTCGGGTTTATTGCCCGCTAAAATATCCGCCTGAATGGCTGCGCCTATCGCAACGACTTGGTCAGGGTCAATGGATACTAGCGGCTCTTTTTCAAAAAATTCACCCACACGCGCGCGAACATCCAGGCTTCTAGTAGAGCCACCCACCATCACCACATGGTTAATCTCAGCTTTGCTAAGCCCAGCATCTTTTAAGCATCGCTTACACGCTTTAATACTGCGATCAATCAAGGGAGTGATCAGAGTAGTCAAGGTCTCGCGAGTTAGCTTACCTTGCCATGCTTCTAGTTGCATCGGTGCCGATTCATGTTCGCTGAGCGCTTCTTTGGCGGCTCTGGCATCGGCCAATAATTGTGTTTTTTGATGAGCGCTTAATGTTTCAATACCCGCCTGCGCTTGCGCCCAATCGGCAATACTGTGGTCGATATCATCGCCACCCAAAGCACTGTCTCCACCGGTGGCCAGTACTTCAAATACACCTTTGGATAAACGCAAAATAGAAATATCAAATGTACCACCACCCAAATCATAAATGGCGATCGTGCCGGCTTTTTGATTATCCAAGCCGTAAGCAATCGCCGCTGCAGTAGGTTCATTTAATAAACGTAATACGTGCATGCCGGCAAGCGATGCCGCATCTTTGGTGGCTTGGCGCTGAGTATCATCAAAATAAGCAGGTACCGTGATCACCGCTTGATTGACAGCTACTCCCAAAGAGGACTCTGCTGAAGCTTTTAGGGCTTTTAAAATATCGGCCGACACTTCAATCGCGGACTTGGCACCTTGAGCGGTTTTAATCAGTGGGACTGTCGCACTGTCGACATCAAAATCGTAAATAAACTGCTGCTGGAGCGAGTCGATTTGGTTGTTACCGCGCCCAATAATGCGCTTAATGGAGGACAAGGTATTTTTAGGATCGAGAGCTTGCTTGGCTTTAGCTGGCTGCCCGACACAATGCTCGCCTTCGCCATAGTGAACAATTGAGGGTAACAAAGGCGAACCCTCAATATTGATGACCCTCGTCTGCCCTTCCATCACACTTGCCACTAAAGAATTGGTGGTTCCCAGATCGATCCCCAATGCGGTTTTATGGCGACGTTGATGAGGCTCAGGTGATTGCCCTGGCTCTGATAACTGCATTAATACCACACTAGTCTCCTAAAGGTCGAGTTGGTCTTCTACTTCATCAATTGAGCGCAGCATTTTATCGACAAAATATAATTTGCTAACGCAAGTTTGTGCTGCACTCAATTCGTTTTGGTTAAAATGATTTAAAATATCGTCAAGTAAATTTTGTCGATATTGTTTAACTTCTTTGGTAAGTGTCTCCAGAGCCGGCTCGTCTTGTTGCTCAGCAATTTCCCCCAAAGACTCTCGCCACTGCATTTGTTCCATTAAGAATTGTGCATCATTAATAGTAACGCTGGTAAAATCCGTTGGCAGACCGCTTTGGTTTAATAAGTACTGAGCCCTTAACAAGGGTGATGCCAAGGTTTCATAGGCACTATTGACATGAGCACTGACCTGCAAGGCCATTCGTTCTTGCTCCGCACCCTGATTGAGATGGCGATCAGGGTGTGTCGCTTGCAGGAGTGTTTGATGGATACGCTTTAGCTCAGCAAGATCCACTGAGTATTGCTTTTTTAAATCGAAAAGTTCGAAATAATCTTTTACCAATAATGAGTCCATGATTTATACGTGGAAGCTCTCACCGCAACCGCAAGCATTTTTCATATTAGGGTTGTTAAATGAAAAGCCTTCATTAAGGCCTTCCTTTACAAAATCCAACTCTGTACCATCGAGATAAACCAAGCTCTTTGGGTCTACCAGTAATGAAACATCACCAGATACAAACTCGATATCATCGGGCGCTTTTTCATCGACAAACTCGAACACATAAGATAGCCCAGAACAGCCTGCGGTTTTAACACCTAAGCGAACACCACAACCCTTGCCTCTTTTGGCAAGCTGTTTCTTGATGTGCTGGCAGGCACTTTCAGTCATGCTAATAGCCATGATTTACTGACTCTCTCCACGCTTTTTACGGATATCTTGAATGGCCGCTTTGATGGCATCTTCTGCCAATACCGAGCAATGGATTTTCACTGGTGGCAGCGCCAATTCTTGAGCAATCTCAGTATTTTTAATGTTACCAGCTTCGTCTAAAGATTTACCTTTTACCCACTCAGTTAGCAAAGAACTCGAGGCAATGGCAGAACCACAACCATAGGTTTTAAACTTCGCATCTTCGATAATACCATCTTCGCTCACTTGGATTTGTAAGCGCATCACATCACCACACGCTGGAGCACCAACCATGCCGGTTCCAACATCCAATGAATCACTATCGAGCTTGCCGACATTACGGGGGTTCTCATAATGATCAATTACTTTTTCACTGTATGCCATGATGTTCTCCTAGTGGGCTGCCCACTCTATCGTGTTTAAATCAATACCGTCTTTGTACATATCCCATAATGGGGACAGTTCTCTCAATTTGTTTACCGCCAGGTGAATTTGTTCAACTGCACGGTCAACGTCTTCTTCGGTCGTGAAACGTCCAAAGGAAAAACGCAGAGAGCTATGCGCTAATTCATCGCTTACGCCCAAAGCTCGCAATACATAAGAAGGCTCTAGACTGGCCGAGGTACAGGCAGAACCCGAAGAGACCGCCAAATCTTTCAGTGACATAATCAAAGATTCACCTTCCACAAAGGCAAAGCTGATGTTCAAATTAGCCGGCGTTCTTTGCTCTAGAGAACCATTGACGTGTGTTTGTTCAATATCTTTAAGGCCTTCTAGCATACGATCACGCAAACTTTTCGCGTGCGCCATATCCTGCTCCATCTCCAATTTCGCTAAGCGAAAAGCCTCACCCATTCCAACAATTTGATGGGTTGGCAAGGTGCCTGAACGCATACCTCGCTCATGGCCACCGCCGTGAATTTGCGCCTCAATTCTAACCCTGGGTTTGCGTCTGACATAGAGCGCACCTACACCCTTAGGGCCGTAACATTTATGAGCACAGAATGACATTAAATCGACATTGAGTTTTTGCAAATCAATCGGTAGCTTACCCGTACTTTGGGCCGCATCGACATGAAACAAGATTTTACGCTCACGACAAATATTGCCAAAAGTTTCAATATCGTTCACCACGCCGATTTCATTATTAACATGCATTAATGAAACCAAAATAGTTTCTTCACGAATGGCATCAATCAATTGTTCAGGCGTAAACAAGCCATCGCTATTGGGATTTAGGTAAGTGACCTCAAAGCCTTCTCTCTCAAGCTGACGACAGGTATCTAAAACCGCCTTATGCTCAATTTTTGAGGTGATAATATGCTTGCCTTTACTTTGATAAAAATGCGCCGCACCTTTAATAGCCAAGTTATCCGACTCAGTTGCGCCACTGGTCCAAACGATTTCTCTAGGGTCTGCATTAATTAGCTCCGCGACTTGCTGACGCGCAGCCTCAACCGCCTCTTCTGCTTTCCAACCGAAGATGTGCGAACGCGATGCTGGATTACCAAAATTACCTTCCATTGTGAGGCAATCGATCATCACTTTGGCAACCCTTGGATCAACTGGGGTTGTAGCGGAATAATCAAAGTATATTGGTGAACTCATAGTCTATTTTGTCTCTCTATTACAGTTGGCGGCTAATAAGCTGCTCTTTATCTATCTTAATCATGGGCTCTTTGGGGCGATTGCGTTCCATCACGTCAGCCAAGCTGATATTGCTCAAAAAACCATGAATTTGTTTGCTTAAATCGGCCCACAAATGGTGAGTTAAACACACTTCACCGTGGTTACAGTTGCCTTTACCGGAGCAATTGGTGGCATCTATGCTCTCATTGACCGCATCTATGACTTGAGCCGCACTGATTAACTCTGGTGATCGACTTAATCGATAACCACCACCCGGCCCACGAACGCTGCTAACCAGGTTGTTTTGCTTCAATTTTGAAAATAATTGCTCAAGATAAGACAATGATATCTCTTGTCTTTTTGATATATCCGCCAGGCTTACCGGATTTTCTCTTGCATACAGGGCCAGATCTAACATGGCGGTAACGGCATAACGGCCTTTAGTTGTTAAACGCATTTTTTCACTCCACTCAAGAGGGTATTGTAATTAACCTAGTAATTTAGTCAAGTATTGTTCTAACTACGTTAACAAAATCACTCTGGATCACTCTCTGAAGTGGTTTTTTGGGGCGGATTGTAATACATGTAATTTTGCACTGACGTTAATATCCCCCTTAGGATATTCAACTCCATCTCATCCAGCCTCACTCGACTATAGAGCCGCCTGAGCCGGGTCATGGTTTGCCTGGGATTATCCGCCTCAATAAAGCCCAATTTAACCAAAGTTTCTGACAAATGCTGATAATACCCCTCAAGATCACGGCTCTTAGCAGGAGGCATATCCCAATCATTTAGCGCTAGTTGACCACCCGCCTGGGTATTGAGCGCCGTCGCCCGCAGCTCATAGGCAATCACTTGTACGGCCGCCGCCAAATTCAGCGAACTGTACTCTGGGTTCGCCGGGATATGCACATGAAAATGGCACTGCTGCAACTCTTCATTGGTCAGCCCTCTATCTTCACGGCCAAACACCAAAGCCACAGGATGGGTTTGGGCTTCGGAAAAACAACGATCTCCACACTGCCTGGGCGTCAATAATGGCCAAGGAATTCGCCGCTCGCGAGCACTGGTTCCCACGACAAGGCCACAATCGGCAATGGCTTCAGCCAGGGTATCGACCACGATCGCCTCATCCAATATATCGAGCGCATTCGCCGCTCGCCACACGGCTCGCTCTGAGGGATATTCTTTAGGCGCAACTAATACCAACTTACGCAGCCCCATATTTTTCATCGCTCTGGCCGTACCACCAATATTGCCCGGATGGGTGGTATTGACCAAAACAATCCGGCAATTATCCATTAATTGTTGGGATTCTGGCGTTAAGTGCGTGGATTCAGACATGAGGCTACCGCAAAAAGGCGCAATTGTAACAGGTTGAAGATGCACCAGCCAGCTCTGGCGAACACCAAAATACTTTAAGTTGTGACAGAGAACGGTCTTTGCTCTATACTCTCGCCTTTTGCGCAAAGAGACACATCCCCATGGAACCAATGACGACCATCGCTCTCAACGCCGCCCGCAAGGGAGCAGAGCTGCTAGATACCGCTTCTGCCCATGGCAAGCCCCTAGAAATTACTGCGAAAAGTCATAATGACTATGTCACGAACTTAGATAGAGCCGTCGAAAAAGAAGTCATCTACCATCTGAAAAAAGCTTATCCAGATCATAGCTTTTTGAGTGAGGAAATTGGTTTAATTGAAGGCAAGGATAAAGACTATCAGTGGGTTATTGACCCTATCGATGGCACCACGAACTTTATTCATGGCATTCCTCATTATTGTATTTCTATTGCTTGCTTATACAAAGGTAAATTAGAGCATGCGGTCATTCTTGATCCGGTTAAACGTGATGAGTTTACGGCCAGCCGCGGACGCGGGGCCAGGCTTAACGATAAACGCATTCGGGTAACCTCAGCTCAAGGGCTGGAGGGCTCTTTGATTGCGACAGGCATTCCTTTTAGTGGCGAGCGTTTTGAAAAAATTGACGATTACTTAGCCTGCTTAAAAGAGGTGGCTGGTAAATCTTCAGGCATTCGCCGAATGGGTTCAGCCGCTCTCGATCTTGCCTACGTTGCTTGCGGCCGGGTTGATGGTTTTTGGGAACTACAGTTAAAGCCTTGGGATATTGCAGCTGGCATTCTGTTAATTAAGGAAGCTGGCGGCATGGTGAGTGACTTTTCAGGCGGCAACACCATGATGGAAAGTGGCAACATTGTTTGTGGCTCACCCAAAGTATTCAAACCTCTACTTCAGACCGTCGGCAAATACCTCAAATAAAAAAACGGCGGGATTCACTTAGTGATCCCGCCGCTTAGCGCTTTTTGTATACCCTTATTTAGGGCATATCATCCAGCACCCCACCCTCTCTCTCTGGCGGCATTAGGTCTTGCTTAGAAATATCCATGGCCACAAGAATATTGGCAGAAACATAGATAGAAGAGTAAGTTCCAACCACCACACCCACAATCAGGGCCGTAGAGAAACCCTTCAAGGCATCGCCACCCACAAAGAGCATCGCGATTAGCACCAGCAATGTTGTTAACGAGGTAATCACCGTTCGACCAACCGTTTGTGATAAAGAAATGTCAATGATTTCGATGGGAGAACCCTTACGCAAAAGCCTGAAGTTCTCCCTGATCCGATCAGCAACGACGATGGTATCGTTGAGAGAGTAACCAATCACAGCCAAAAGCGCCGCCAAAACGGTCAAATCAAAATCCAAACCAAATAGAGAGAAGAAGCCCAGCACAATGATTACATCGTGAATCAAAGCGGCCACGGCACCCAGTGAAAATTTATATTGGAAGCGGATAGCAACATAAATCATGACCGCAACTAAGGCGACCAGAAGACCCAAACCACCCTCATCACGCAACTCTTTACCAATGTTAGAGCTTAAGAATTCCGTTGACAGCACCTCAACTTGCCCATTATTGGTTTGCAGTAAGCGTTCTGTAAATAATACTTTTGTTACCTCAGAAATGTCGGATAAGAGCTTTAACTGATACTGGCCATCTTTCAACTCTAACTTATGAATCCTTATACTTTTTGAGTCAAGCATCTTAGTGAATGCATCTTGATCTAGAGATTGAGCCGTAAAGGTAATAATCATGCCACCTTGATCCAATCGAGCATCCTGCCTTGGAGAAAGCGACTCAATGCTTACTATCGACAAGTTTGACTGTGTCAGCTGCTGAAGGCCCGCCGCAACAATTTCCTCTCGGGTTTGCTCTAGTCTGAACTTAACTTGTTTATCAGAACCGTAGTAGACCACGGTCGCATTCTTAAATCCATCAGCCTCAAGGCGAGTTCGCAAAGACTCAACCTCAACGGGTTGCTCAAAGCGTGCGTCGATCTGCAACCCCCCAACAAAATCAAAACCCAGGGGCAGTTTTTTGATAAATAATGAGCCTATTGAAATCACCAACATGGCAATGGAAATTGCCATGGCGACTTTTCTCCAAGCCATAAAAGAAATAACGGCTGGCTGTTCTGTTTGAGACATTACACGCTACCTTATATGAGTAATTTGTTCACTTTGCGGCCGCCATACATCAAATTAATGATTGCACGCGTCACCATAATGGCAGTAAATACCGAGGTTAAAATACCAATGCTCAATGTCACCGCGAAGCCCTTAACTGGGCCAGAGCCAATGACAAAGAGGATGACTGCCACAATCAAAGTCGTGATATTGGCATCAAGAATGGTGGTATAGGCTCGGTCAAAACCATTGTTGATGGCATGTTGGGGCGATAAACCCTCCGCCAGTTCTTCTTTGATCCTTGCGAAAATCAGCACGTTGGCATCTACCGCCATACCGACCGTCAAAACGATACCGGCAATACCCGGTAGCGTCAGTGTTGCCCCGACCAAAGACATCAATGACGCCAATAAAACCAAATTCACCGCCAGAGCAATATTGGCGGCCAAACCAAACAGCTTGTAAAATACCAACATAAAGAGCAGCACTAGACCAAAGCCTAACAATACTGACTCTAAGCCTTTGTCGATATTATCAGCCCCCAGAGATGGCCCAATGGTGTTTTCCTGTACGAAACGGACAGGAGCAGCCAGTGCTCCCGCTTTGAGAAGCAAAGCCAGCTCTGAAGCTTCTGGCATAGAATTTAGGCCACTGATTTGAAAGTGAGCACCAAATGGGCCTCTTATATTTGCCAGACTGATGATTTCTTCATTAATCTCTAAGCGGGGCTCATCCAATAATTTTCCATCTTTATCAACTGTCACAGTGTTGTATTCGATAAATACAACACCCATGCCACGCCCCACATTGCTAGAGGTCACTTTCTGCATTTTGAAACCGGCATCACTGTTTAATACGATGTTGACTGCAAAGTCTCTAGGCCCACCATCACCCATACCGGCCGCCGCATCACTTACGCTGTCACCAGTGATAATTACTGTTCGCTCTAAAGTGGCAGAACCGCGATTTGACTGATTAGGAGATTCTCTGAATTTAAAAGTCTCGGTAGCACTGGAATTCGCATTGGCCGCTAAACGGAATTCCAAATTCGCCGTGCGACCAATCATACGCTTAGTGACTGCTGTATCTTGTACACCTGGAAGCTCGACAATAATACGATTAGCACCCTGGCGTTGAACTAAGGCTTCTGCCACACCCGTGGCGTTAACCCTATTTTTTAAAGCCACTAAATTTTGTTCAATGGCTTGATTTTCGATTTTGGCAGCCTCCTGCTCTGAAAGCGAAGCTCGAATGAACCAAATCCCATCTTTCTGTTCTTCTCGCAAAATTAAGGATGAAAACTCACCGCGAAACACTTTGAGTCCACGCTCGGCAGTTTCTTGTGTGCGAAAACTGGCTTCAAATTGGCCATCTACGATGTCAAGATCATTAAAACGGATTTTATTCTTGACCAAGATTTGACGATATTCTTCAGCAATCCCCTCAAGCCTAGCATCGATAACAACACTAGTATCCACCTCAAGCAAGAAATGCACCCCCCCAGAGAGATCCAAACCCAGTTTCATGGGGTCTGCGCCCAGATCACTTAGCCACTTAGGTGTCGTTGGTGCTAAATTTAAGGCAACGATATAATCATCTCCCAACACCCCCTGGGCCACTCGTTTAGCATCTAGCTGTTGGTTTTTATCTTTAAGCCTAATTAATACGTTATTTTTCTTGGTATCTAGCATTTCACCAAAATAGGCAATGTTATTTTTAGCAAAAGCTGCTTCCACACGCGATACCGTGGACTTATCCACGTTAACACGCGCACTAGCGCCAGAGATTTGAATAGCCGGATCAGGAGCATAGAGGTTAGGCAGAGAATAAATCACGGCCATCACAAAAATGCCGAGGATTAACAAATACTTCCACAATGGGTAACGATTAAGCATAAGCAATAGCGTCTGAATAAAAGGCAGTGAGTATACTCTTTTATTGGTGCCATAAAAAGGCGCTTTGAGTGAAAACTCTGATTCTAGTTCAAGCTCACATTAGTCATTTGAATACTCTACCTTGACTACGGTGATCGGCGCTTCAATACTTGGAAGCAAGGCATAGGCGACTTCTTCCGCTTCCGCTTTGCTCTTAAGGCCCGAAATCATAAACTTGCCGCCAAATGGACCTCGAACGATGGCCAGCGCTTTGATTTCTTTTTGATCACTCTCAGGGTTTACGATAACAACGGCTAAACTTCTACCAATATTCGCCTTGGTTTGTTCCAACATGAACTCTCCATCAGTCGGGCTCATCTCAACATTCACGTTATACTGATACTCATAGACGACCTCCGTTTTATCAACTGTGGGGACTAAAAAAGCCGGCTCTAAGCGCACATTGAGATTCCTAGTTGCCAAAAAAAAACGCTTCATGGGAAGACGTTGCATCGGCCTCCCAGCGAAACTCTATATACGCTTTGTTCAAAAACAGCTTGCTGATATCCATCGACAAATCGGTACGAAATACCGCCTGCAACTGATTGTTTTGCCGGCGGACGACTGGAGGGGTCAGCGCCACGCGCTCAATACGTTCGCGAATTTGATCAAGGGTTTTGCGTCGAGTATCGCTATCAAGCTCCTCGGGGATTTCAAGCAACATAGTGACTTCTCTGCCTTTCTTTTCTGCACACAAACCCAATTGACACAAAGCATTAGCGTGGCCAACAACCGAACAAAAAACCAACAAACCACTCAACAGAACCCTAATCACGGTTTTTCAAGGCCTCGTTGCTGATAAAATTCATCGACATACTCCTCTAGTCTCTGCTCGGCAATCGCCCCTCGCAGCCCCTCCATCAATTGCTGATAGTGCCGTAGGTTATGAATGGTATTGAGCTGGGAGCCTAAAATTTCCTTACATTTATCCAAGTGATGCAGATAGGACCTTGAGAAGTTTTGGCAGGTGTAACAATCGCAGCGCTCATCGAGTGGCTTGGTATCGTGACGGTGGACTGAGTTGCGGATCTTAACCACCCCAGTGCTGGTAAACAAATGGCCATTGCGAGCATTGCGGGTGGGCATCACGCAATCAAACATATCAACGCCGCGGCGCACGGCCTCAACAATATCCTGCGGTTTACCTACCCCCATCAAATAACGGGGTTTATCTTGAGGCATTTCTGGGGCGAGGTGATTGAGCACATTGAGCATGTCCTCTTT
This sequence comes from Polaribacter sp., assembly GCA_964226685.1. GTDB lineage: Bacteria > Pseudomonadota > Gammaproteobacteria > Pseudomonadales > Cellvibrionaceae > CAXQRU01. The sequence continues at coordinate 12,387 of CAXQRU010000128.1, forward strand.
TGGCTCGCCCACCGAGAGACCGCCGATGGCATAACCATCAAAACCGATCTCTTCCAAGCCTTTTAGCGACTGCGAGCGAAGCTCTGGGTACATACCCCCTTGCACAATACCAAATAAAGCCGAAGGGTTATCACCATGGGCTTTTTTGGAGCGAGCGGCCCATCGAAGTGATAGTTCCATGGAGGTTTTGGCCTCTTCTTCAGTCGCGGGATAAGGGGTGCATTCATCAAAGATCATCACGATGTCTGAGCCTAATGCTCGCTGCACTTCCATCGCACGTTCGGGGTCTAAAAATACCTTACTCCCATTCACAGGCGAGGCAAACTCGACGCCCTGCTCACTGATTTTGCGCATTTTGCCGAGGCTGAATACTTGGAAACCACCGGAGTCCGTCAAGATGGGTTTTTGCCACTGCATAAAATCGTGCAGATCACCATGAGCATTAATGACCTCCGTGCCTGGGCGCAACATGAGGTGGAAGGTATTGCCCAGTAAAATTTCCGCACCGGTATTGAGCACATCGGTTGGCGTCATCCCTTTAACGGTGCCATAGGTACCGACGGGCATAAAGGCGGGGGTTTCAATCGTGCCTCGCGGGAAGCTCAGTTGGCCTCGGCGTGCCTGTCCATCTTGGGCGCTTAGGGTAAACGTCATCATACTCATTGAACAATCTCCGGCCAGCGGTTGCGGGCTTCCATCACGGCATTGGGGTTTGGGGAAATTAACATGGCATCGCCATAGCTGAAGAAACGGTATTGCTGTGCCACGGCTTCGCGATAGGCGGCCATGGTATTCTCAAAGCCGACGAAGGCCGATACCAGCATTAACAAGGTCGACTCTGGCAAGTGAAAGTTGGTCAGCAGTAAATCCACCACTTGGTAGTGAAACCCTGGATAAATAAAAATATCGGTTTCACCGCTGTAGGGTTCAACACTATCAGACTGGCTGTGGGCAGCGGCGGTTTCTAAGCAGCGAACGCTGGTGGTACCTATCGCAACCACGCGCCGACCCTGTGCTTTAGCCAGATTAATGGCCGCCGCCGATTCTTCAGACAGCACCATACGCTCACTGTGCATGATGTGGCTTTTGACATCATCCACGCGCACAGGCTGAAAGGTGCCGGCTCCCACATGCAAGGTCACAAAGGTATGCTCAACCCCTTTATCGGCTAATGCCGCCAGCAAATTCTCATCAAAGTGCAAGCCCGCAGTCGGCGCGGCCACCGCACCTAGGTGTTTACCATAGACGGTTTGATAGCGTTCGCGATCATCAAGGGTGTCTTCTCGATCAATATAAGGAGGCAGCGGCATATGGCCTATGGCCTCCATAATCTCAAACAGGTTTTGCTGGGACGAGATCTCAAATAATGAGTCAGAACGGCCAGTGACCTCCACAGAAACGGAGTCATTAAGCCAAATCACAGTTCCGGGCTTAGGGGATTTGCTGGCTTTGATGTGCGCAAGCGCATGATGATCACTGAGCACTCGCTCAATCAGCAGCTCTACTTTACCGCCTGAGGCTTTGTGGCCAAAAAGACGGGCGGGAATCACTCGAGTGTCATTAAAGACCAGCAAATCACCGGGAACTAGCTCATCGATAATATCTGGAAACTGCTGATGACGACACTGGCCAGTTTGACCATCCAGACACAGTAAACGACTCGTACCCCTCTGATCTGGAGGGGTTTTGGCAATTAATTGCTCGGGTAATTCAAACGTAAAGTCTTTGGTTTGCATTGTTTTTGATCGATAAGGGTTTAAATGCGCCAGGGTAATGGAAAGTCGCAGTTAATGCTAGGGATTAGAGGACTTTTTGGTAGGTACCCTCGGCATAAACGCCATAACCAAAGCCACACTGATCGCCAGAAAGGCGTTCCACAATAAGCTCGAGCTTCTTAAAGGTAAAACGGAATTCGCAATCGCCATAGTCGCCCTCTTCATTCATCTGGTAGTGACCTTGACGGCCTTCAAAAGAGGTTTTAAAGGAAAAGCTTCCCATATTGACGCCATAATAGGGAACTACCCGCAGAGGCCGATAGCCATCAAAATCAATTTGGTATTGATCACCTGAACGTTTCACCACAAACACACTCCACACTCCTTGGCCTTGATACTCCCAATATTCCCCCTCTACAGCGGTAGACAATTCGCTGAAATGAGGCTCGAGTTTTTTGAGGTTGTAGACTGACTTAGGGTCATCTGGAGCTAACAATAACCACGCCCGAGCCTTGCCATAGGCTTTTTGATGAAAGTAAGTGAGCGCCACATTGTTATAGGCCGTTGCAATTTTGCCACGGTCATCAAGACATAACTCCGACCAAGTCACTTGGCTCTCATAATGCTCGCGCGCTTTATCATAATCTTTGTTTCGGTAGGCGCGATCACCTTTGGCAACAATAGCGGACAGTTTTTGACAGTCGGCTTCAAGATCGTCCATCGTTTGGGCATTGGCAGACATCAAAAATAAGCCAAGTAAGATCGGAAGAGCGTCGTGTAGGGAA
>CAXQRU010000129.1:0-7866 GCA_964226685.1 Polaribacter sp.
ATCTACACCAGCTTATACACTCTTTCCCTACACGACGCTCTTCCGATCTGGTCAACCTTAAACCAAAGTGCTAATAATTTTTTAGATGACAGTGAATCTCTATAGAAACTCAATTAAAACTGTGAGCTTCAATCCATAAATTCCATGCCTGATTAATTATATCTACGGGAAAGCCTCGTCCAGTCAAGTATCGAAAAGCCTTAGATTTAACATCTAAATCTAAGTTAGCATTCATTCGATACTTTTTGTTTAAGGCGGCCAATGCTATTTGAAGCCAATCAACGGCTCCATGATTAACATACTGATCTATCAATGTTTCAGAAATGCCGTGAACAAAAGATAATTCATTGATAGTTTTAATGGGGCCATAGAATTTATGCGATTGGGAACGCACATACATTTCAACAAAACGATCATCACTTTGATAGCCTTGTGCTGCTATTTGATTGACCACTTTTGATATTGTCGATTCAGGAACAGGGACCTTATTGAGCAACTTTTGGATAAGCTCTTTTTTAGAATGCTCCCTTCGAGCAAGTAACCGAATCGCCCGCTCATTCACACTTTTATCAACCATTTCTTCCTGCATCATCACGTCATCAATAAAATGAAAATAATTTTATAGCCATTACGAAGTAACGAATTACGAAACTATGGAGACAGAAAAACCAAAAAATAAGTAATGATTTGATAAAACCTCAAAAAAGCCAGCTCAAAAAGAGCTGGCACAACACAACAGTCATTAATGGAGTTTCTAATTAAATCCAACATCTCACTACATGAGCCAAAAAAGCTCACGAATTTTCATAAAACAAGCCTCTAACGCTTGCTCATAAGCCAATTGCAATGCAGGCTCACAGGCTCCAATAACCTTACCACTTAACAAAAAGCTCAACGAGGAGACGATAAATTACGACAATCTATCTACATCCCTGTAAGAAGCACAACATCCCAAAGACGCACTGCCTTCGCTCTCCAAAAGCTGCTGCCTATGCTACATCTAGCGTGACTACTCCACAGGCTCAGCCGCTACTTCCTCTGAAAAAGACGCTGCCGCGACAGAGGGGGAAGCACCCAGATACTCCGCCCTTATTTTGCCTTCCAACTCTTCGGCAATCGCTGGATTGTCTTTTAAGTACTGCACGGCATTACTCTTTCCTTGCCCAATCTTCGTCCCCTGATAGCTATACCAGGCACCAGCTTTATCTACCAAGCTCATCTTTACACCATAGTCGATCAATTCAGCTAATCGATTGATGCCCTCTCCATACATAATTTGAAATTCTGTTTGTTTAAACGGGGGCGCTACTTTATTTTTTACAACCTTTACGCGCGTTTCAGAACCCGTCACTTCGTCACCATCTTTTACAGAACCAATTCTACGAATATCTAGGCGCACTGAGGAATAAAACTTGAGAGCATTACCACCTGTTGTTGTTTCAGGGTTACCAAACATCACACCAATTTTCATACGAATCTGGTTAATGAAGATGGCCAAACAATTTGCGTTTTTAATGTTACCAGTGATTTTTCTCAAAGCCTGAGACATCAATCTTGCTTGCAATCCGACGTGATGGTCGCCCATATCCCCTTCAATTTCAGCCTTTGGTGTTAGCGCCGCAACTGAGTCAACAACGAGCACATCAATGGCGCCTGAACGTACCAGCATATCAGCTACCTCTAACGCTTGCTCACCGGTGTCAGGCTGGGAAACGATCAAATCATCGACATTAACGCCCAGCTTTTCGGCGTACTCAGGGTCTAGGGCATGTTCTGCATCCACGAATGCACACACACCGCCTTTTTTTTGCGCCTCTGCAATCACTTGCAAAGTCAGTGTGGTTTTACCAGATGACTCTGGCCCATAAATTTCAACAATTCGACCTTTTGGTAACCCACCGATCCCAAGAGCAATATCCAAACCCAAAGAACCTGTAGAAATAGCGGGAATCTTTGTACGTGGCGAATCCCCCATACGCATAACAGTACCTTTACCAAATTGTCTTTCAATTTGCCCCAACGCTGCCTGTAATGCCTTTTCTTTATTTGCGTCCATATTCAACCCCTTTAGTCATCGCTTATGAATGTTATGAAACGAGTATAAACCATATTACTGTATTTACAAACAGTTATTTTTATACAGTAGTTTTATCGTTGAGAGTGGCTTGAAGATAGCTCAAGCCCTCTTCCAATGCGAACTTTATCGCTTGTTGGCGCACAGCTTGCCGATCACCCTGGAAATAACAACGTGTTACCTTGGGCTCGCAATGATCTATAGCCCAACAAAACCAAACGGTGCCCACCGGTTTTTCGGGGCTGCCACCGCCAGGGCCTGCTATCCCTGTCACAGCAATCGCCATTTGTGCTTGCGCTGCCCGCAAGGCTCCTTGAGCCATGGCTACAACCACCGCCTCACTCACAGCTCCAAACTGTTGAAATAAGGCTTCAGGTACCTGCAAGCAATGTATTTTTGCTTCATTGCTGTATGTGACATAACCGTGTCCAAACCACTGGGACGCCCCCTCTATATCCGTTACTGCCTGAGCAATACCTCCGCCCGTACAAGATTCCGCCAGAGCAAGCATCCAACGCTGGGCTGTGAGCAGCTCCCCTAAACGTCGACTCAAAGACTGTGTATCACTCAAATGCCCAACCTCTAATGATAAAAAATCATCATACTATCGACCAAATAGCCCAAGCTCAACAGGAGAATATTCATGATGTGAAAATTACAGTAGAATACCGCGAGATTTTAATAAGAGGCGGCCATGAGCGTAACCAACATCCAATCTCACACCCCAATGATGCAACAATATCTACGAATCAAGTCAGAGCACCCCAATGATCTGGTTTTTTATCGAATGGGTGATTTTTATGAGCTATTTTTTGATGATGCAAAACGCGCCTCTGAAATCCTAGACTTAACGTTAACCGCCAGAGGTAAGTCTAATGGTGAGCCAATACCTATGGCTGGCATACCATTCCATGCAGCGGATGGCTATTTAGCCACATTAGTCAAATCAGGTCTTTCGGTTGCCATTTGCGAACAAATAGGTGACCCCAACACAAGCAAAGGGCCAGTTGAGCGCAAAGTCGTCAGGGTTATCACACCAGGCACCGTGACCGATGAAGCGCTGCTAGATGCGAATAGAGATAATTTATTATTGGCAATATACAGCCAAGATCATGAGCATTTTGGTTTAGCACATATCAATATGAGCAGTGGCTACTTTGGCGTTTTCGAAGTGAAATCCAAGGAAGCACTGATTACTGAAATTGAGCGATTAAAACCCGTTGAGATCTTATTTAATGAGCAGCTAGAGGCTCAAAACCTACCTTTCCCCAAAAGCTCCAGCGCAAAGTCAAGACCCGAGTGGGAGTTCGACCAAGATAGCGCTACGGCGCTCTTATGCAAACAATTCGCCACTCACGATTTACAAGCATTCGATTGTCAAGATAGCCCACTGGCCGTGATAGCAGCGGGTTGCGCACTGGGCTTTATTAAGGAAACGCAACGCTGCCAGCTACCACATGTCAAACGCTTGTATAAGGAAAACCATAACGACAGCGTGACCTTAGATGTCGCCACCCGGCGCAATCTGGAGCTGGACACCAACTTGGCAGGTCTTGAAAGCAATACTCTATTTTCCGTAATCAACAGAACCTCCACCCCTATGGGTTCGCGTTTACTACGCCGCTGGTTGCACAGGCCCTTGGCTCATATGGAAACGCTCATAGAGCGACAAGATGCACTAACTAGCCTACTCTCACAATATCGCTTTGAAATCATCGAGCAACAACTCAAACACATCAGTGATTTAGAACGCATCTTAGCTCGGGTGGCACTCGGCTCAGCGAGACCTAGAGATCTTTCGCGCTTATGTAGCTCGCTGGCAATTTATCCCAGCCTAAAGGAAGCTCTCTCACAGCACGATGCATATAAACTCAAACAATTAAGCGGCTCATTGGGTGACTTCTCCGAAACCGTTGAGCTATTGGATAAAGCATTGGTTGAAAACCCTCCTATGGTCATACGAGATGGCGGAGTGATCAATGAAGGCTATGATAGTGAGCTGGATGAGTTGAGAGCGATCAGCACCAATGCCGGGCAATTTTTGATTGACTTGGAACAACAAGAGCGCCAAAAAACAGGGATCAATACGCTAAAAGTTGGCTACAACCGTGTCCACGGATATTTTATTGAAATTAGCCGAGCCATGTCTGCCAAAGCGCCCGCACAATACATTAGGCGGCAAACCTTAAAAAATGCTGAGCGTTTTATTACTCCAGAACTCAAAGAGTTTGAAGACAAGGCATTATCCGCCAAGAGTCGAGCCCTTGCACGAGAAAAGCTACTCTACGAAGAGCTTATCGCTCGCCTCCAAGATGTCCTTTGGCCTTTGCAGCAATCAGCCAACGCTCTTGCAGAGCTGGATGTGCTTACTTGTTTAGCAGCATCTGCTGATGCTCTGAACTTTTGTAAACCAGAGCTCAAAACCGAGCCAATCATAAACATCGAACAAGGTCGCCACCCCGTAGTTGAAAGCGTCATAGAAGCGGCGTTTATACCCAACGATGTTACCCTATCGAAAGATGAGCACATGCTGATCATCACCGGCCCCAATATGGGCGGCAAATCAACATATATGCGTCAGATAGCGCTCATTACCTTACTAGCACATATCGGTAGCTATGTTCCTGCAAGCAAGGCAACCATCGGCCTGGTCGATCGAATTTTCACTCGCATAGGCTCTTCCGATGATTTGGCTGGTGGTCGCTCCACATTTATGGTTGAGATGACCGAAACGGCCACCATCATCCGCAATGCCACTCATCGTAGTCTCGTCCTGATGGACGAAATTGGCCGTGGCACCAGTACTTTTGATGGTTTATCTCTAGCATGGGCTTGTGCTGAACACCTAGCCAGCCAAATTAAGGCTCTTTGCCTTTTTGCAACACACTATTTTGAAATCACTCAGCTGCCCGAACAACAATCCGGGTGTGCAAATTTTCACCTAACCGCAACAAAGCACCAAGATAAAATCGTCTTTTTACACAAAGTACAACCTGGCCCTGCTAGTCAAAGCTATGGGCTTGAAGTGGCCAAACTTGCTGGAATTCCAGAGGATGTGATTGTCGCAGCCAGACACCAACTTGCGCTGCTAGAGCAACACAATCACGAACTCTCAAGCTCGCAAGGCGTTTCAGCAGAGCCAAAACAACCCACACAGGCAGATCTCTTCCAAATGGAACACCCTGTGGTATCGAAGTTACATACCATCGACCCAAACAATTTAACGCCCAAAGCTGCCTTAGATTTGATCTTTGACTTAAAAAAGCTATCCTAAGAGTTTAAAAGTCTCCTTATTGGCTGCTTTTCTTAGGCTTATCGATATTCTCTATCGAAAAGGGGGGTCGTTTTTTTGAAAAAAAATGATACACTGCGCGAAAATTATTGACGGAGTTTACACCATGACCTTTGTTGTTGGAGACAATTGCATAAAATGCAAACACACCGACTGTGTTGAAGTATGTCCAGTAGACTGCTTCTATGAAGGGCCCAATTTCTTAGTCATCCACCCCGACGAGTGCATAGACTGCGCCCTTTGCGAACCAGAATGTCCAGTGGATGCTATCTTTTCTGAAGATGAGTTGCCAGAAGATCAACAAGTGTTCTTGGAGCTTAATGCTGAATTAGCTGAAGTGTGGCCCAACATTACTGAGAAAAAAGATGCCCTCGACGATGCTGAGGAGTGGGATGGAGTAGAAAATAAACTACAATATCTTGAGCGCTAAAATCACAGGCTGTATGTGGCAACACATACAGCCTTCAGAAGCTAGCAGAAGTGACTAAACAATGATCGAGCATCTAGTCCTTGATGTTCCATAATATCTCTCAAACGCTTTAACGCTTCAACTTGTATTTGACGTACTCTTTCACGAGTTAGACCAATCTCACGACCCACCTCTTCAAGAGTGCTGGTTTCATAACCTCTAAGACCAAACCGACGAGAAAGAACTTCCCTCTGCTTTTCAGTTAGCTCCATTAGCCAACTGTCGATACTTTCATTAAGGTTACTTTCTTGCAATAAAGAAACTGGGTCAGAATCCTGTTGATCTGGTATGGTTTCGGCCAATGTTTTATCACCATTATTACCAATGACCACATCCATCGAGTTCACTCTTTCATTCAAAGCCAGCATTTTCTCAACATCTTCCACCGGCTTCTCAAGCAAATTAGCAATTTCTTCAGGGGTAGGTTCATGATCTAATTTTTGAGATAACTCTCTAGCGGCTCTCAAATAGACATTCAGTTCTTTAACCACATGTATCGGCAAGCGAATAGTACGCGTTTGATTCATGATGGCCCGCTCGATTGTCTGACGAATCCACCAGGTAGCATAAGTTGAAAAGCGAAACCCTCTCTCGGGATCAAATTTTTCTACTGCTCGAATAAGACCAAGATTTCCCTCTTCAATCAAATCCAGCAAAGCTAAACCTCGATTCACATAGCGACGGGCAATTTTTACCACCAAGCGCAAATTACTCTCGATCATGCGTTTACGCGCATTTTGCTCGCCCTTTAAAGCCTTACGAGCATAAAACACCTCTTCCTCAGCAGACAATAATGGAGAGAAACCGATTTCATTTAAATACAATTGTGTGGCGTCTAAGTTCTTCGTATTCGTATCGGCAACCGAAGTCAATTCTTCTATATCCAATTCCATATCGAGATCATCGTTAGTCGCATCGTCGTCTTCAAACGCTTGTTGATTTGCTTCTGACAATGCATTGATGAGAGTCGCATCTTTATCAGCTTTAGAGAGTTGTTGTACCGCCATCGTCATACCCGCCTTAATTATCATGTGTCAATCGGAAGTCACTGCGCCGAGTTGTGGTACAACACTACCCACCCAAAAAAAACTACTCAACCTGACCTTAATATTATTGTTATCGACCAAACATTCAAAAAGTTTACTGTCTCTTAGGCAAGTAATGTAAAGGGTTCACTGGTCTGCCATCTCGCCTAATTTCGAAATGCAACTTGTCAAAGTTTGCCTCTGTCGAACCAAGATCTGCAATATGCTGACCAACTTTTACTTTATCACCTTCTTTCACATGCAATCGATCGTTATGAGCGTAAGCACTCAGGAACAAATCGTTATGCTTAATGATAATCAACTTGCCATATCCTCTTAGACCGCTGCCTGCAAATACCACCTCGCCAGATGCTGCGGCAATTATAGGTTCCCCCTTTTTGCCCCTAATATCAATCCCCTGATTAATAGGGCGACCTACCCCAAAGTTAGTGACCACTACGCCAGAAACAGGCCAGCGCCAGTCTATTTCTTTAATAGCTGAAGTTTTGACGCTGGCTGTCGAGTTTTTGACTGGTGGCTTTTCTGAACGATTGCCAACATTTTGACGATTTGACGATGACCGCGGCTTAGAATCGGCATTGACACGACTTGAAGAAGGTTGAACAAAAACTGGGGCTTCTTTTTGGGCCAGGAGGATCACCTGCCCAACACGAAGTATATCTTTTTTAGCCATACCATTAGCACGCGCGAGCTTATCAAGATCCAAACCGTATCGCCACGCAATAGCAAAAAGTGTATCACCACGCTCGACTACATGATGCACAATTTTTTGACTGGGCGGCTGAACTCGGTCTTCAACCGTGACTTTTACAGGCTTAGAGCAGGCTGACAGGAGAGCAAAAGCGATCAAAATATTGAACACTTCGAAAACTTGTAATTTTCGCGCCACCCTATTCATAATTATCCAACCCTAGACAAAATAGATCAAAAAACAACCTTCTATATGTTGTTTACGTGAGTTATTTCTCAAATATATGAAAAAACA
>CAXQRU010000130.1:0-15349 GCA_964226685.1 Polaribacter sp.
ATAAACACCCACAGATTCTCCGGAAGACCCATTTATCTAATAACCTTGACAAATACTCTGTCAATACGTTGACAACTCAGCAGAAGATAACCAAAATATAAAAGGCAGAAAACTATTTGAGAAGCGATGCATGGATTGAAGTTAAATAGAATATTGGTTTTCTTCGTAAAGAACTAAAACCAGCACAGTAATTTAGCAGAGCTTAAAGTTGAAAAATATGAAATTGAATTTTCATTTACAAGTGATTGAGTATGGATTGGATTACAGAAGCTAAGCGGATATTCTATATCGATAAACCAGAGCATTTCACCAATTACGAGCACTGTGAGGAGTGCCTCGAACACGACCAAACACTCCTTAACTCATCAATTGATACCATCGGTCTGACTGAATTAGGAAATCCAGGGTGGGACCCAATGTGTTTTGCATCCACTGAAGGCAAAAAGTATTATATGCCATCATTAATCCGCCTTAGTTTAGAGACAATGGATAGCGACTTTTACTTTGGACAACTGCTTTTTCACCTTGAATCTAATGGTAAAGACAACGATTTTTATTTAGGGTGCAACTCAGATCAACGTACTTTTATTCTATCTTTTATTGAGCATATCATATTAAACTACACCATCCATTTAGTCGAAAATTTTTGTGAACATGAAGCCCTAAAAGCACAGGAAATATGGTCTAATGTATGAATTTATTATCATAGTTTATTTTAAAGGACACACCCCTTGCTAAGTTATCGCCACTCATTTCATGCTGGAAATTTCGCTGATCTTCTAAAGCATATCGTTTTAGTCGAAATTCTAGAGCATCTTACCAAAAAGGATTCAGCATTCGATTATATCGATACCCACGCCGGCACAGGTTTGTATAACCTTAATGATCCTGATTCACAAAAATTACAAGAATATGCCGATGGCATTGGCAAATTAAATTTTGATGAATTTCCTGAGCTTGCAAGCTACTTTCATATCATCCACTCCCTTAATGAGTCGGACGCCTTAGACTTTTACCCTGGCTCACCTTATATTGCAAAACATTTCCTTCGACAACAAGATAAGGGCTGGCTATTTGAACTACACCCCAAAGATCATGCTTTACTAGAAGCTAATTTTTCAAAATGTCGAAATATTAAAGTTCAGTACAACGATGGGCTAGAAGGCCTTATGGCATTGGTGCCTCCATCCACTAAGCGTGGCCTTATTTTAATTGACCCCTCTTATGAAGTGAAATCCGAATACCAGTTAGTGGCCGACCGTGTGATTAAGGCTCACAAAAAATTCAGCCATGGTATTTTTGCCATTTGGTATCCGGTAGTCGATAGAAATACCATTCTCAAAATGGAGAAAGACCTGATCAAAAGTGGCCTTAGAAATATTCAGAAATTTGAGTTAGGCATCGCCGATGACTCGACACAAAGAGGTATGACTTCCTCTGGAATGATCGTTATCAACCCTCCTTGGAAACTATTTGAAAAAATGTCGAAACTTCTGCCTAAAATCGCTAAAAAAATCAAACAAACCGATAAACACATTTACCAATGCGAGATCATGGTTGGCGAATAAGCTATCACCAACCCTGAATTCGACTCCATACTTCATAGGTACCGGATGCATCATCAAAAACATGGTAATACTGGTGCATCGCTGTCATCGCACAAGCGTGATTTGGCAAAATATGCAGCCTGCTGCCTATTGGGAATTGTTGAAAATCAATGGCCGCGCCATTGATGCCTCCTAGCATTCCATGCTCTTGATTAACATTCACCACACTCACATTTTCGATTAACGTTCCATTACGATCGGTTACCAATCCATAACCACAATCGTTAGCTTGTGTTGATGTACCTCTATCGGAGGATAGTGCCATCCAGCCAGCATCCACAATCACCCAGCCTTGCTCGCTATTGTGACCGATAACCGTAGCCACCACACTGGCCGCAATATCGCTAATTTGACAGACTCCAATGCCAGCCATTACCAAATCAAACAAAGTGTAGACCCCTGCCCTCACCTCCGTAATACCCGTTAAGTCAGTGTAACTCAAAGCCGTCGGCGTCGAACCGATGCTCACGATAGGACAAGGCACACCCGCTTGTTCCAACTGCTTAGCCACTTGCCTTGCCACTAATACTTCATTGGCCGCCGCCTCACGGAGGGCTTCTTGAGTGCTGCACTCATATGACTCACCAGCATGAGTCAATACCCCTTCAAAATGCGCCGCACCCAGATGTAAACACTGAGCAACTTCGAGTAACTTCTCATCGTTAGGGCTTAAGCCACCTCGATGCCCATCACAATTCACTTCTATTAGGCACGACATGGAGTTTTGGTTTTCGCTGCAATAGCCATTAAGCATGGCGGCCTGCTCCAAGCTATCAAGCAAAACTCTAAGCCTTACTCCTTTTTCCAATAGCTGTTTAACACGAGGTAGTTTACCCAGAGAAATACCGACGGCATAAATCATATTGGTATAACCCAATATTGCCAGCGCCTCTGCCTCAGCTAATGTGGAGACAGTGACCGGCGAATCCAGTTGCGGCAGCAAATAAGGCGCCACACCCAGTGTACGAGTAGTTTTAAAATGGGGCCTAAGTTTTGCCCCTAGGCTTTCAATACTCTCTTGAACCCTTTGGATATTCGCCATCATTTTGGGCTTGTCGATCAATAAAAATGGCGTATCCAATTGGTCGTAAGCATTTGATAAAGAAGGATTCATATTGCAGCCTCAAAGATCATTTATTCACTATTATGATGCATTTTAGTTTTGATTTATATTAACCTATACTTATCTATAAATTAGGTTTTTTATTAATTATTACGACTGAAGATTTGCGTTTTATCTCCGTCATTGCTAGCCACAAGACCCTAGCTGATGCCGCCAGAGCACTCAATGTAACCCCACCATCGATTACTCAACGCATCCAGTACATCGAAAAAAAGCTCGGCATTACTCTGATTCAACGGCCCTCTCGCGTTGCCAATCTTACCGATGAAGGCCGACTCTTATTGAATTCAGGGCTACCCATATTGCATGACCTAGATCGCTTACAAGAAAAGCTTGATGAACAAAGGCAAAGTGTCAGTGGCAAACTTTCCGTTTTGGCACCGCTTGGCTTTGGTAGCCAATATATTGGTCCACTACTAGCAGAATATAAAAACACCTACCCTGAGCTGGAGATTGAACTCGAATTATCGGATAAGCCAAATTGGTCGAGCCAACACAAATGGGACATTATTATTTACATCGGCGCACTCAATGACTCCACCTTGAAAATGATTACTTTAGCCAGCAATCAACGTTTTTTATGCGCATCACGCAGCTATATTTTGGAGAAAGGCCAACCACAAACGCCTAAAGAGCTTCTTGAGCACCACTGCATTGCACTTAGAGAAAATAACGAAGACGTCACTATGTGGGAGTTCACTCATAATGAGACCGGCAAGAGTGAAAGCATAAGGATTAAACCAGAGCTAGCCAGCAATGATGGCGGCGTTGTTAAACACTGGGGTCTTGCTGGCTTAGGTGTTATCATACGTTCCGAATGGGATGTTCAGGAACACCTCAATAAGGGGCAGCTAATCAGGCTTTTAGCCGATTATTCTCTCCCTAGCGCTAATATTGTTGCGCTCGTCAGCAGCGGAGAAAACGAGCGCTCGGCTCGAGTCTCTCATTTTTTAACATTATTGAAACAAGGTCTTAATCCTGCGCCATGGAGCAGGGAGATACAACGAGGTGACGTGTGAAAAATTTTATTATACTGCTACTTATAATAATATCGCCCATTTTAACGGCTCAGACCATCACTATTGAAGATAATGACTTAACAGCTCTACCTCAAGCTATTGATCGCGCTGTACGAGATCACAAGAATTTTCGCTCTACCACTTGCAAACTCATTGGAAAATCATTTGATCTTGCCAATAGCAAACTAGCCTATTTTGTAACGACGGATGATGCCTGTGACTGGGGGCGTGCAGCTGGGCCCATATGGGTCGTGAAAAACTCAGAGTCTATAACAATTCTTGCTTCCGGTGGTTATGCCATAACACTGAACCAAGAATATCAAAATGGCCTACGTTGTTGGCTCATTCAATGGCATAGAGCTTCAACACACAACACAGAGAAGATCCCAAATAAAAGCCGTTATTAAGCAAATTGGTACTTCGCTTCATACTTTTCAGTATACTGGGTATGTAATGGGTGGTACTTCTCTACGTTGGAAGCGATTTCCTGACTCCAAAAAGCGCTCGCATTTGACCAATCCACAGCGCTCATACCAAACATAGAAAGAACCTCTTGAGCATCCTGACCGCGATCACACAAAATATCCATGGCCGTTTGAACTTCGATGTATCTTTCTAGGGGGAAGTTTTCAGCGGAAATCGCTTCTTGACCAGCGGTGGCTCCAGCGGTAAATGCCGCACTGTACACTTGCATAATACTCATGGAGGCATCACTCGACATGCGGGCATTCCACTGGGCATTAACCCTATCCCAGCCCGCTTGGTCCTTGCCTACAATTCTCAATGCCTCGGCGATGCCACCCGAGTGGGCTACACTAGCATTGGCTTTTGCCCAAGCTTCTACAGAAACACCTTCAATGGGCGCCAATAAACTAGAATCAGCATTGACCGCTGCGGCCAAATTTGTTGCTTGTTGCTCAAGGTGTTGATTCATTGCCGCTTGAGTATAAGACACACCTTCTTTTTTGGCTCTCTCTGATCTCATCGCATTTCTAAAATCTTCATAATGCCCAAAATCTTCAAAGCCATATTTTTCACACAAGGCATCTTCGGCATCATCGTCGCCATCGACTTCTTTAAAAGCTTTAAAAAAATCGTCTAACTGGGTAAGAATTTGCGGCTCACTTAAAAGCTCCCACCCATTTGGGTAGGGCACACCGTGTTTTGTTTTACTTGAGGGAATATATTCAGGCTCGTCGACTGTTTCTATCTGAGGCTCGTGAATATCTTCTTGAGAAGTCTGGGTGGAACCCCCAAAACCTTTTAATTTGTTGATTAAATTGCTGAAAAAACTCATATCCGCTCCTATCCTAAAACAAAGATATTAGCGCCAATTCACCTCTCAAACAACCAAAGGCATCCACTTAAAGGATTATCTGCTACTCAGCTCACATTTAAGATTAAAAATTAACCACCCTAGAGAAATAAATAAAAGGTTAAATGGTCTCACACTGCAGACGTTCTATAATGGGTTGATTAGCCTTTGGAAATTCGTATTGATCTAGCTGTTCAACGGCCACCCATTGGATTGGCTGTCCCTCAAGCCCCGCTGGCTCACCGTGGAACTGGCTCACCAACCAAATATCCAACCACACCGTTTTATCACTGTACTCATGATGAATTTCCATTAGCGGCTCAAGCTCAGTCGGTTCAATACTAAGCTCCTCTTGTAACTCACGGGTTAGCGCTTCTTGTACACTCTCACCCGCCTCCACTTTACCACCAGGAAATTCCCACAAGCCCCCTTGGTGAGCTTCGAGTGCTCTCTTGGCAATGAGTATTTTCCCAGCTTTGAGGATCACCCCAACCGCAACATGGACTTGCTTATTCATCGAAGCTGTCCGTGAGCTCTTCAAAACCCGTGATTTCGGTACTGATCACATGGGATTCATCCGCCCAGGCGCCAAGATCAATGAGTTGGCAGCGCTTGCTGCAAAAGGGTCGATTGGGGAAATCATCATTCCATAAAACGATGGCTTTACATTGTGGGCAGGATACTTCAGTGATTGAATTCATGAGTTAATTGTCTATATAGGGCGTTAACACGCTCGTTGAGTTGGTTTAGGCTGCCCTCATTATTAAGAATGAAATCCGCTTTGGCAAGCCGCTCTTGTCTGGGCATTTGGCTATCGATGATAGCGGCAATCGTGGCCTCGTCACTGCCATCGCGCTGGCTGGCGCGCTGTATTTGGGTCTCCTCACTAACATCCACCACAATCACTTGATCAACCAATTGGTCTTGCCCCGTTTCAAACATCAAAGGAGAGCACAAAATGGCAAGCGGACGATTTTGTTCACGCCAAAGGGCTAGTGTATTGAGAATATTGTCTCGAATTAATGGATGCAATAAAGCCTCTAGCCATTTTTTTTCTGAAGCATTTTCAAACACGATTTTGCGCAAACGAGCACGATCCAAGATGCCTGAATCTGTAATCACATGCGCGCCGAAGTGCTGCTCAATTTCAGCTAAAGCCGAAGAACCTGGCTCAACCACATCACGAGCCACCACATCGGCATCAATGACTGGCACACCCAACTTTTCAAAAGCACTGGCAGCGGCGGATTTGCCGCTGCCAATGCCACCAGTCAACCCCAGAACGATCATGCGCTGACTTTATCGATGGAGACTTTATCACCCTTAGTAAATACCAATGCGTCCTTTTCAAGTGCCACGACTATGGTATCTCCTGGGGCAAAATCTCCTGACAAAATGCGTTGAGCCAGCGGGTTTTCAATCAATTGCTGTATGGTGCGCTTTAAAGGTCTCGCACCATATACTGGGTCGTAACCGGCTTGACTCAATTTTTCCATCACTGCATCGCTTAAGCTTAAACCCAGTCCTCGATCGGCCAAGCGCTCTTTTAATAGGCCCAATTGAATTTCCGCAATACCTCGAATTTGATCTCGACTGAGTGGGTCAAAGATCACGGTTTCATCGATACGGTTAATAAATTCTGGCCTAAATTGTTGACTCAAACGCTTCAAGACACTCTCACGAATAGCTTCCTGGCTTTGCTGACTTTGGGTCATTTCTTGAATCAAATCTGAACCCACATTAGAGGTCATCACCACAACGGTATTGCTAAAATCAACGGTGCGACCTTGGCTATCGGTCAGGCGGCCATCTTCAAGCACTTGCAATAAAATATTGAAGACATCGGGATGGGCTTTTTCCACCTCATCGAGCAATACCACCGAATAAGGTTTGCGACGAACCGCTTCAGTTAAATAGCCGCCCTCTTCATAACCCACATAACCCGGGGGGGCGCCGATCAAACGAGCCACCGCATGTTTTTCCATAAACTCCGACATATCAATTCGGACCATGGCTTGTGAGGAATCAAATAAAAATTCAGCCAGCGCTTTACAGAGTTCGGTTTTACCCACACCCGTTGGCCCCATAAATAAGAACGAGCCATTGGGACGGTTGGGATCGCTCAAGCCCGCTCGCGATCGACGCACGGCATTGGCTACTGCCGTCACGGCTGAGTCTTGGCCGATAACCCGGCTATGAAGCACCGATTCCATGCGCAGTAATTTATCCTTTTCTCCTTCAAGCATTCGGTTGACGGGAATTCCCGTCCATTTAGAAACCACTTCGGCAATCTCTTCTTCCGTAACGTTATTGCGCAGCAATTTCATTTCCATCATTTCCGCTTGACTGGCCATATCGAGCTGTTTTTCAAGCTCGGGAATAATGCCGTACTGCAATTGCGAAATTCGCTCTAAATCTCCGGCGCGTCTGGCCGCATCCATATCGATTCTTGCTTGCTCAAGATTACTTTTTAATTCTTGAGTGCCATGCAGCGCGGCTTTTTCTGCATTCCACACCTGATCGAGTTCATCGTATTCATGTTCGATGTCTTTGATGGTTTTTTCAATATCATCAAGCCGAGCTTTAGAGGCTTCATCCTCTTCTTTTTTCAAAGCTTCACGTTCAATTTTCAATTGAATTAAACGCCGCTCTAGTTTGTCCATCGATTCAGGCTTAGAATCAATTTCCATACGAATACGACTGGCCGCTTCATCAATCAAGTCAATGGCTTTATCAGGCAATTGTCGATCGGTAATGTAACGTTGAGATAATTTTGCGGCCGCAATAATCGCCGAGTCAGTAATATCCACACCATGGTGCACTTCATAGCGCTCTTTTAGGCCACGCAAAATGGCGATGGTGTCAATTTCTGATGGCTCATCGACCAAGACTTTTTGGAAGCGACGCTCAAGAGCCGCGTCTTTTTCAATGTATTGTCGGTATTCATCTAAGGTGGTAGCGCCCACGCAATGCAACTCACCGCGCGCTAATGCAGGTTTTAACATATTACCCGCATCCATCGCACCTTCGGCTTTACCGGCACCAACCATAGTATGCAATTCATCAATAAATAAAATAATTCGACCTTCTTGTTTGGTCAATTCATTGAGCAAGGCTTTTAGACGCTCTTCAAAATCACCACGGAATTTAGCACCGGCTAACAACGAGCCCAAATCCAGTGATAGCAAACGTTTATTTTTCAAACCTTCAGGCACTTCACCATTAATGATACGTTGTGCTAGACCTTCTGCAATGGCCGTTTTGCCGACACCAGGCTCGCCAATGAGTACTGGATTATTTTTGGTGCGACGCTGTAAGACTTGAATGGTTCGGCGGATTTCATCGTCGCGACCGATCACCGGATCAAGCTTGCCAGCCTCCGCGCGTGCGGTTAAATCGATGGTGTATTTTTCTAAGGCTTGACGATTTGACTCAGCGTCTGGGTTATCCACTTTTTCACCACCCCGAACAGAGTCAATGGCTTTTTTCAGTCGATCTTTATTGCCATGTTGGTTGAGTAGTTTACCCATTGGGGTACTGCCATCCTCCATTGCGACCAGTAACACTAACTCGCTGGAAATATAGCTATCACCTTGCTTTTGAGATTGTTTGTCGGCTAAATTGAGTAGGCGAACCATATTAGAGGATAACTGCAAATCACCCGTTGCGTGTTGCAGGCGGGGCAAATCATCGAGCGCTTTTGCCAAAGCATTTCTTAACTGGGTAACATTAAATCCAGCTTGATCAAGTAGCGGACGAGTCGAACCACCCTGCTGATCTAACATGGCGAGTAACAAGTGGACTGGCTCAAGGCTGGAGTGATCACGACCCAAGGCCAATGACTGAGCATCAGACAGAGCAAGTTGTAGTTGATTGGTTAAACGATCAAGACGCATGGATTTCCCCCGCAAATAATAACACTAATAATTAAGTGGGGATTCACTCGGAAAAATCAATCCATAATAAACTAACTTGGCGCCCGGTAACGCCATCGCGGCGGTAGGAAAAAAAACAATCACTTTCACTAAAGGTGCAGCGCTCACCTCCATAGACTTCATTCACACCGAACATAGCTAACTGAGTACGAGCGATGTGGTAAAGATCAGCCATAAATTTGCCACTGGCGCCCTCTTTGAAGGCTTTGCCGTATTCCTGCGAGATAGACATAAAAGTCTCTCGAACTTCTGCACCCACTTCAAATGCGGCTTGGCTAATCGCTGGCGCCAAATAAGCCGATAATTTATTGGAATCAAACTGTTGGACAGTACGGGCTAAAATATCTTCTGCCAAACTGCGCCAGCCACCATGCACCGCCGCGACCTGAGTCCCGTCTTCGTCGGCCAATAGTATCGGCAAGCAATCAGCGGTTAGCACGGCGCACACTTGACCCGGCTTGCGAGCGGTAATGGCATCGGCCGCTATTCCAGGCTGCCAATTTTCATACTCAATACAAGTATGACCATGCACCTGGTTCAACCAGAGGATACGATCTATTGCTAACCCCTCGCAGAGCTGTTGCCGATTAGCAGCAACACTCAGCGGATCATCACCCACATGATCTCCCAGATTAAAAGAGTCATATGGAGCTTGGCTAACACCCCCACGACGCTCGCTGTAGTAGGCTCGAACACGCTCAGGCAGAGGCCAATCACAAGCGAGCCATTTACCCATCACGAAGCGCCTCTAGTAAAGCCTCGAAATCATCGGGCAAAGGCACACTAAATTGCTGCTGTTCACCATTGGCAGGATGCACTAATGACAGTGTTTGTGCATGCAAGGCTTGCCTTGGAAAACTTTGTATCGCCACCGCCAACGATTGAGCCGTTCCAGCCGCCAGTTTATTTCTAGGGTTGTAGACATCATCGCCAACCAACGGATGGCCGATGTGCGCCATATGCACCCGAATTTGATGGGTTCGACCTGTCGCTAGACGGCAGCGAATGTGGCTATAACCGCTGTAGATACGCTCTCTGAAAAATAAGGTTTTGGCCGGCTTGCCGCTATCCACCACGGCCATTTTCACTCTGGCCTGTGGATGCCGACCAATCGGCGCATCCACCTCACCAGACACCGGTACCTCTCCTACCACCACCGCCTGATACTCTCGCCCCATTGTTCGGCTTTGCAATTGATCGACTAGAGAGGTTTGCGCCCTGAGTGTGCGCGCAATCACCATGATGCCCGTCGTATGTTTGTCTAAACGATGGACGATTCCCGCACGAGGTAATTCCCCTAACTCTGGGAAACGGTGCAAAAGCCCATTGAGCAAGGTGCCGCTACCAACTCCGGCACCTGGGTGCACCACCAAACCATCGGGCTTGTTGATCACAATGATATCGTCATCCTCAAAAATCACATCAAATTCAATAGGCTCAGGTAACCAGCGCTCAGAGTCTTGCAGGGTTGCTGCCAACACCAAGACATCGCCAGAGAAGACCTTTTGCTTGGGCTTAGACGGCTGACCATTGACTGTTAGCTCACCGGATTTGATCCATTCTTGTAGGCGTGAGCGAGAGTAGTCCGGCCACGCAGAGGCCGCCACCGCATCTAAGCGCTGGCCGTTGCTATCAGAAGTTAACGTAATTGTCTGTTCAATGAATGTCATAACGCCGGCTACTGTGGTTTAATAGGCGCCCTGTGTCAATTGTTGGAGTTCGATTTCATGCGCTTTATTGCGATTTTCTTTTTATTGCTGACCATAATGCTGCAAGGCTGCTCTGTATGGCGCTCAAAAAGCCCTCAAAAAGTCACCTCAACTGACGAACAAACACTCTACCAAACCGCTCAAACCTACATTAGCAACCGTTTCTGGGATGATGCTATTAAAGCCCTACAAAGCTTGGAAGCCAACCATCCCTTTGGCCGATACGCCGAACAGTCTCAGTTAGAGCTGATTTATGCCTACTATATGAATGAAGAGCCTGAGGCGGCCAACGCCACAGCGGATCGCTTTATTCGATTGCACCCAGACCACGAACATGTCGATTACGCCTACTACATGAAAGGTTTGTCGACCTTCACCCGCAACAAAAGCTTTTTTGGCCGCTTTATTGCCACCGACTTATCCATGCGTGACCCTGGCAGCGCCAGCCAATCCTTTAACGACTTTAAAGCGCTCGTCACCCGCTTTCCCAATAGTGAATACACACCAGACGCCTTTAAGCGCATGGAGTTTTTACGCAACCTCCTAGCTCGCCATGAAATTCATGTTGCCAACTACTATTTTGAGCGCCAGGCCTACCTTGCCGCGACCAATCGCGGTCGCTATGTGGTTGAAAATTTTCAACAAACCCCCGCCATACCCGATGCACTAGCCGTGATGGCTCAAGGTTACCATTTGATGGGAATGAATGATTTATCGAAAGACAGCATCAGGGTACTCAAGCTTAACTTCCCTGATTACCCGGCTTTTGATGATAAAGGCGAGTTCAACTTCCAATACAAAGTTGACCCCAAAAAAGGTGTAGTTAGCCACCTAACCTTTGGATTTTTTGATAAGCAAAAACCACCAACGTTTGATACCCGAAACATTTACAACCCCATAAAATAGGTAGGAGCCCAAACAGGGCTCCACTCTGTGCACATTTATCGGCCACATACATCCAAGGTACTTTTTATAGCCATTAGTGGGTATAATCATTCGCTAATTTTGTATCCAAGGGTTTTATTTTGATCACTATCTACGGCATACCCAACTGCGACACCATTAAAAAGTCACTCAAGTGGCTCGATCAGGCCGGCATTGACCATCAATTTGTGGATGTTCGAAAAACGCCGCTATCGACTGCGACCATTGGCTCTTGGATTGAGCAAATGGGCTGGCAGGCAATCGTCAACAAGCGCAGCACTACATGGAAAGAATTATCCAAGGAGCGACAAGACTCCATATCGGATGAACTAGCCATTGAGCTAATAGGCCAACACCCAACCCTATTCAAGCGACCAGTAGTGACCGATAACAATAAAGTCATCGCGGTGGGCTTTAAAGCAGCGCAATTTGAACAACTGTTTTCTCACGCATAAATTCAACGATTAGATAAGGTTAACCATGAACATATTTGCATTCGGCCTAGGCATAGGCACTAAAAACCAAAAAGACCAATGGCTAGAAGTCTTTTACTCAAAGCCACTGCTCAACATTGACTCGGAGCACGCCGAGATCATTACCAGCAGCTTCGCTCCAACTGAAAAGAAGGCCGCTATTGAGCCAACTCCAGAACAACTCATCGCTTACCGCGATGCGTGTAAATCAGCGAGTTTATTGGATTATGCCGCACTGGCCGATACGCTCATCAACAGCAAAGCTCCAACGATGGTGTGTATTTTGGGTGAAGACTCAGCACCAGAAAGTGTGGCCGAGGGCTACCTTAAACTACAGTTGTTATCTCATCGCTTAGTCAAGCCGCACGGCGTTAACTTAGATGGTTTGTTTGGCACATTGATCAATGTCGCCTGGACTAACCAAGGCGCCATTGATCTTAATGAGCTGCCACAAAGGCAACTGCAAGCCCGTGCCAATGGGGAAACTCTATTGGTTTATTGCGTCGATAAATTCCCACCGATGACCCACTACGTCGTGCCCGAAGGTGTTCGCATTGCCGATACCAGCCGCGTTCGTTTGGGTGCTCATATTGGGACAGGCACCACCATCATGCACGAAGGCTTCGTCAACTTTAATGCCGGCACCGAAGGCCCTAATATGATCGAAGGTCGAATTTCAGCCGGTGTCATGGTCGGCAAAGGCTCTGACCTTGGCGGCGGTTGCTCCACCATGGGTACGCTATCCGGCGGTGGCAATATTGTGATCTCGGTGGGTGAGGAATGTTTACTGGGTGCCAATGCAGGCATCGGCATTCCTCTTGGTGATCGCTGTACCGTTGAGTCGGGTTTATACATCACTGCCGGAACCAAAGTCAGCGTCTACTCAAGCGATGGCCAGCTGAGTAAAGTGGTTAAAGCCCGTGAGCTTGCTAATCAATCGGATTTGTTATTCAGACGCAACTCAACCAATGGGCAAGTCGAGTGTCATACCAATAAA
Source organism: Polaribacter sp. (assembly GCA_964226685.1). GTDB lineage: Bacteria > Pseudomonadota > Gammaproteobacteria > Pseudomonadales > Cellvibrionaceae > CAXQRU01. Next base: position 13,103 of record CAXQRU010000130.1, read on the forward strand.
GCGGTTGTAGTACTGAACGAAGCCCTTCATGAGAACAACGCATGAGCGATACTCTCGAACTCGCCAAAGCCTTAATCGCGCGCCCTTCCGTCACTCCAGACGATGCTGGCTGCCAAGACATGCTCAAAGCCCTACTCGAGCCACTGGGTTTTGAGTGTCAAACGTTGCGCTTTGGCGAGGGCGCTGATGCCGTCAACAATCTATGGGCTGTTCATGGCACCGAGGGGCCCTTGTTTGTGTTTGCAGGCCATACCGATGTGGTACCTACAGGCCCAGAAGCACAATGGCGCTTTCCACCCTTTGAGCCAACCATTGATAATGAGGGCAATCTCTACGGGCGTGGCGCGGCGGATATGAAAGGCAGTATTGCCGCCATCGTCACCGCTTGCCAAGCCTTTCTCAAAAGCGAGAACCAACCCAAAGGCCGCATTGGTTTTTTGATCACCGCTGACGAAGAAGGCATTGCCATCAATGGTACGGTGAAAGTGGTCGAGTGGCTGGAGCAACAAAATATTAAAATCGACTGGTGTGTTGTAGGTGAGCCCTCAAGTACAACCGAGGTTGGGGACATCATCAAAAATGGCCGCCGAGGCTCACTAGGCTTACAACTGAAAATCAAAGGCCGCCAGGGTCATGTGGCCTACCCTCACCTTGCTATCAACCCCATTCATCAAGCTGCACCAGCTTTGGCGGCACTGACCAACGAGCTTTGGGATCAGGGTAATGATTTTTTCCCAGCCACCAGTTTTCAAATTTCCAATATCAATGGCGGTACGGGCGCGACTAATGTGATTCCTGGTGAAGTCGACATCGTTGCTAACTTTCGCTTTTCAACCGAATGCACCGCGGACTCATTAAAAGCCAGAACCCATGAGATTTTAGATAGCTTCCAACTCGATTACGAGATTGACTGGCGCCTAAGTGGCGAGCCTTTTCTCACCGCCGATGGCCCACTAGTGGCAGCCGTGAAAGCCAGTATTCGTGAAGTCACGGGGCGTGAAACTGAGCTATCAACCGCTGGCGGCACCTCAGATGGCCGCTTTATTGCGCCCACCGGCGCTCAAGTGGTTGAGCTTGGCCCCGTTAACAAAACCATTCACCAAGTGGATGAGCACGTTCGAGCTGAAGATCTCAATGTACTGCACGACATCTACCTCAATATTCTGCATCGGTTATTGGGAAATGGCTAAGCTCACGCACTTAAACGATAAAGGCGAGGCCAATATGGTCGACGTTGGCCAAAAACCGATTAGCCAACGTAGCGCGATTGCGGTCGGCACGGTGCTTATGCAGCCGGCAACCATCGCCTTAATCAAAAGTGGCGGCCATAAAAAAGGCGATGTCATCTCGGTTGCTCGCATTGCAGGCATTCAAGCCGCCAAAAAATGCGCTGACCTCATCCCACTGTGCCACAGCTTGGCCTTAAGTAATATTCGAGTGGATTTTGAGATCACCGACTCAGGCGTCAACATAGAAGCCGAGTGTTCCTTGGCCGATCGAACGGGTGTTGAAATGGAGGCGCTGACTGCTGTTTCCGTTGCCGCGCTCACCCTATTTGATATGTGTAAAGCCGTCGATAAAACCATGATCATCACCGATGTGCGCGTCATTAAAAAAACCAAAGAACATGTTTAAGCTACTGTTTTTTGCCAGCCTCAGTGAGCAAGTGGGTTATCATGATTACGATTACCCAGCCGGCGCCCCTAACACTGTTGCCGAACTCATTGATGCACTCATCTCCAAGGATGAGCGCTGGCAATATTTACAAGCGGACAATATTATTATCGCCATCAACCAAACGGTAGCCCATCGCGATAGTTCCATTTCACCGGGCGATGAAATTGCTTTTTATCCGCCTGTATCTGGGGGCTGAATCATGCAAATCACCGTCAGAATTCAGCGAGAAAATTTTGACCCAGGCTTAGAGCAAAAACACTTACAAGGCCTAAATACCGGCGCCATCGTCACCTTCACCGGCGCCGTCAGAGAACTCAGCGAGAACGAATCTTTGATTGCCATGGAACTTGAGCACTACCCCGGGATGACGGAGAAAACCATCAAGCGGATTATCCTGCAAGCAGGAGAGCGCTGGCCACTGCAAAAAGTCACGGTGATTCACCGAGTCGGCAAATTATTAGCAGGAGACAATATCGTGTTTACCGGCGTTGCCAGCCAACATCGCCAAGCGGCCTTTACGGCCAGCGAATTTATTATGGATCATCTCAAAACTGAAGCGACAGATCGGAA
>CAXQRU010000131.1:0-10567 GCA_964226685.1 Polaribacter sp.
GCTCTTCCGATCTGGCCATTGAAACCAAACCGATAGCGAGTAAAATTGAACCAGAAATTGAAAAAACATCGGCGCCTAAAGCAGAGAAAGCTCCGGCCATTAAAAAAGTTGAAGACATTAAAGAAGCAACACCGGCTTAGGCTAATGAGCGAGGCAGTTGTGTCACTGCCTCGCCATCTAACACAATGACATCTTTCACCCAACACTCCGTACTCAAAATCACTCGGCGCTTAGACTCAAGAAGCTCTTTCACAACAACCTTTGCATAAACCGTATCCCCTACATACACTGGCGCCTTAAAATTCAATGACTGACTCACATAAATACAGCCCGGCCCCGGCAAACGTGTACCAATGACGGTCGCAATAAAGCTCGCCGTGAGCATACCGTGGGCGATGCAATCTTTGAAATAGGTGGTTTGGGCATATTCTTTATTAAGATGCATGGGGTTGGTGTCGCCCGTTACACCCGCAAAATTTCTGATATCCGTATCGGTAATCGTTCGGCTATACACAGCGGACATACCAGCACTCAGTTCTTCAAAGGCATAACCATTCAAATTCGAGGCATTAATCATGTTTTATGAACCACCCATTTTTTGAGAGAGTTTATTTCGACGAGCCTGTAACACCGATGATGGCTCACCACCGTAGCGCTTAGCTTGCTCAATCATTGCGTTCACTAAGGATGTTGGGATTTTATAGTTCATGGATACATCTTTTCGATGATATGGATAAATGGTTTTCTGTGTGTACGGATTGAATATTTTGGTTCCCAAGGTCGCATTGGAGGTCAAAAAAACTTGCGAAGTGGGCACCACCACCCGAGCCTCTTTACCATCAGCACCCGCCGCCATCCAGACCGCCACCGTATGATTCCAAGTCGGCCAAAATAATCCAACCTTTTTTACCCCCAAATCTCTGGCAATGATCGCAAACAAGGCCGATAGCTCATCACATTCAGCAACCGCTGTGGCCTGGTCTGCTTTTAATTGGTTAACCGACTGCCATTGGCGCCAAATCGCATCAGACTGCGGCTCTTGATCTGTGACCGCCCAACGAACTTGCCATAAACCCGAGTCACGAGTCAATTCAAATGCGAGCCTTACCCGAACAAAGTCGCGAAAATTTTTTTCATTATCTAATAAACCATGAGTTGTTTGTAAGGCTATAAATTCTTCCTTGAGAACCTTGGACGATTCCAAATCTTTAGCAACGGACTCTAAACCATCAATTAAAGCTCGATAACTTGTGACCGCCTCACCAGCGGTTGCGGCAAGGCTCCCCAAAAAAACCAGCAACAGCAATGCTGCTTTACGAACCAACGACACACAGGGGTGAATAACAGACATGACTTCTCCTAAGTTCCATTCAATAACAAACTATTTTCTTTTTAAAAAAGAGAACAAACCTTTTTTGGCCGTAAATAAATAATCGTCGCGCACCTTGCTAATATTGATATCAAATGAGCCAGGCTCAAGGTCTTGAACAATTTCAATACGCTCGATTTCGTCGATGTCCTTTTTACCATTATTGATCAAGGCCTGTCTCTTTTTATCTTCCTCGGCCAAATCCATCAAGTAGGGTTTTTTCAAGGGATGTTTGAGCACATCGAGCAAAATCATAACTTTTGGCTTCAAACGCCGCTCAAAATTTTGCTCAACCACGACGCCCACTTCACCGGTGTTCAAGGCCACCAGGGTTCCTGTAGGATAAAGACCAATCGCACGAATAAACTCAACCACGAGATCTTCTTGAAACTCAACGCCACGGACGTCATACAACATTGCCACGGCTTTTGACGGCGGCAGGGGGTGCGTCGCACCACGGGGGTTGGTCACTTCATCATAATAGGTCACGATACCGGCGATCTTGCCGAGCAGCGGAATTTTATCTCCACGCAAATGCTGAGGAAACCCGCTACCATTTAGGCGCTCGCAGTGGGTTTTTACAACGGCAATGACACGGGGTTCAACGCCGGGCATATCTCTTAATATTTCGATGCCTTCATTGACAAAACTTTCATACTCAGCTTGCTCACGCGCATTGCGTTTCGTCTTGAGCAATAAGTCTCTATTGAGCACCGTTTTGCCGACATCCTTAAGCAACACACCCATCGCCAAGGTACTTAACTCGCGACGAGCCAAACCAATATGACGACCAAACAAGATTGCCCACACCGCCGAGCGCACCGCATGAGCATAGGTGTGCTCATCGATATCCTGTACTCGTGAAAGCCAAGTGAAGGCGTCTGGGTTGCGCAAGACGCTATCAACCATCTCACTGGCCGCGCGCTTCGTTTCTACTGCCGACGCGGGGGCGCCCGAACCCACTTGCGACATGATGTCACTGACGGCTCCAAATACACGGTGATGGAGCTGTTGGGCACGTTTGATTTCTTTTTTGACCGTTTCGTGAATTTTGTAGGTATCTGGCTGCACCTTGATGGGTGCTACGGATGTATTCACCGGATTGCGAGGCAAAGGTGGCGTTTTTTCGCCCTTTTTATGGGCATTGATGGCCTTAAGATTTTTTGAAATCGGGCCAACGCCTTTAATAATGTCTATAAAAACATGTTTGCAATGGGTTTTGAGCTGTTTGATGCCATCTAAATCGCGAACATAGAAACCCTGAAGCGGAAATGGTGTTTGCGACCAGGGTCTATCGAGCCCGGAAATAAACATTCCCACCGTCACTTCATTGACGTCTATTTTAACTTGCTTTATGCCCAAGCTAACCTCTAAAGTGGCGTTTTATTCAGCCAATATTGAAGTAATAATAGCACTTATTTGTTATCAATACCGGATAAGGCGATGAAAAACATAAATTTTGGCATGAAGTTGAGAACTTATACAACATCGCCCTGCGCCACACTAGGGCTTTTGTATTTCATAGATTAAATCCACGCTCTGGCTCTCCCCATAGGAAGACTCCAGGTGCAACTGCTCACTGAGCGTATACTCTAGCAACCAAGCACCCGTGCGACTAAAGATGCCGTATCGATAGCCTAGGTAGAGGCGGTCATTAATTTGTTTACCCGTGGTCACAGTACTATTAGCGACACCATCACTGGAATCGATGGCCAGCTCATCAACGCCCAATAAACCCGTCGTTTGTTTGAGGCCCAGCAATACGGCTGCTTGCGCGAGTTCGGCATCGCTCCCCGCTCCCGCCGAGAGAGGTTTGCCCGTCAGTAGATAGGCCAAAATTTCAGCCTCTGGCAAACTGGGCTCTGAAAACAAGGTCGATTGCAGGCCATCAACGGAGCCTTCAAGGCGAAGGCCAGCAATGACTTTGGGGACTTTACGAACGGCTTTTACGTAAATGCGCGGGTCATTAATGGGGCCATTGAAGTACAAATTTCCCTCTTCAATTGCGAGCTTTTGACCATAAAAGGTGTAAGACCCCTCGGCAAACGCAATTTGACCCGAGGCCATTAACTGACGACGTGAGGCCTGCTTCAATGCCAATTGCCCTTTCAAGCGTGAGTTTAAACCCAGCGCATCAATCGATACCTCATCTCCTAAAATCACTTTGACATCGGTCTCAATAGTGGCCTGAGTTTGCTCTTCAGATTTTGGCTGATTCACGATGACAATATCATCGGAGGGAGATATGGCCGTTGGTGGTAAGGTTTTAATGGTAAGACGAGCTTTGGGCACCAAAACCAGCCCACTGACCTGGAGACGGCCCTGCTCTTTTTTCACTTGCAGCTTAGGGGATGCGGTTAGAGATAGCGTATCGTTATCGACCAACAGCAAACGCTCGCCATTGATTTTGAACACAAAATCCTGAAGACTTTGGCTCACCTGCCCGTCAAACTGAGTTTGGCCACCACCTATAATGGCCGAGCCCACCAACGCCATCCCTTGAGCATTGGGATTGATCGTCAACTGCGCTTTTTCTATCGAGGTTTGCGTTCGACTCAAGCGCACCCGATCACCCAAGCTCACTTGCCCATCGATGGTGGGCTCAAGCAATGGCCCTTTAGCATTGAGCGTTAACCGTAGTTGGCCATCGATCTCACTGATGTCAGGCACCAACTCGGCAATCATCGCCGTATTCACCCATTCGACCATTAAACGGCCTTGATCCAGACGAGCCTTGTCAGGCTTGCTTAGTTGGCTCAAACTTATCTTGGAACGGATTTGATTACCATCTGACAAGACGATATTGAGCGTTCCATTGGCTCGATCTTGATCCTGCTCAAACGCTAACAAGGCCTCGCTGACATCTGCTTGATAAGCCACATCGCCCGAGACGGCAACAACACCCTCTAACCAGCGGATTGAGCCTCGAACATTGCCTTTTGCCAAATCGACTTCACCATTCAGGTAACCATTTAATCGTAACTGAGGGGGCAGCCAGGGCGAAGCCAGGGCCAGCGGCAAGCGCTCTACTGAGGCATTGGCCGTTAGTGATTGCCGAGATCGTGTCGCATTAACGCAAATCTGCCCACCCTGATTGTGTTGCCAGCACGCTCGTTCGATTTGTAGCTTATCGACACTCGCCACCACGGCACTGGGCGATAACTCCCAGCGGCTCAAACCGGTCGGCAAATCCACTTCCAACCAATGGCTGATGGTGCCCTGCCATTGCTCTTTGGATAGCCCGCCTTTAGCTGTTAATTGGGTTTTGTAGTCCTGAGCGCTGACATCCAGGGTGAGCAGATGTTGAGTGAACGAGCCTTCTAACTGAGCGGCTAGGGTTTGAATTTTCTGATCGCCAAGCTGCACTTGATTGGCGCTTAACTGCCCGTTGAGTAACAGAGAATCAGGGGACTTTACGTTGCCTTGAGTTTGGGCGTCCACACTCAAGGACTTGGCTTTTATGCTACCCAAGGACAGAGACTCAGCCTGACCTTTTAACCGCACCAATAACTTCTCAGGCGGGCCATTGGCACTGACATCCAGGGCCAAACGCCCTTTCAAATCCGAAGATACTTGCGATAAAGCCGGAGCATCAAGCTTGGCAGACATGGCTAATTGCCGAGTAACCAAATCGAGATCACCATTGATCATTAAGGAGTTATCGCCTTGAGCTAGTTGACCTTTTTCAATGCTCAAGCGAGAGCCCTGGGTACTTGCCAAAACCGAAAGCTGAAAAGGCTCTTTAGCCAAATTGCCCTTTAAATCCACGGTTAGCTTATCCAGCTTCACCTTGTTAATCAGTGCATCGATTTCAAGGGCGCCCGATACACTCCCAGCAATCGGCGAACCCCACTGCCCTGGATCAATATTATTAAGAGAGATCGTTTGCCGAAGGTGCAAGCCCTCAAAGCGCAACTCTCCTTGGCTCTTTACTTGTCCGCTGCCGCTATCTATGCGCAACTCATTGCTTAGACCCTCGGGAGTCACCACCGCCTCAACGGCTAACTGACTCGCAGGCAACACCCCTTGAGCCTCACCTGTGGCTTGCGCCTTTACTATCAAGCGCTCAAAAGGCCCTTGAACCGACACTGAAAATGGTGAGATCGACAGCCACTGGTCACGGACTTGCACCGTGGCCGGTGCCTGTCCTTCAATGCTGGCCTCAAGCGCCTGGTCGGCTAAAGCTATGTTGGCCTTGAGTGTTGAACCGATTGGCTTAGGCCATTGGGCTTGCTGATACTGTTGATTGCCAACGATAGTTATTTGAGCAAGATTACCGGAAAGGTTTACCTCTCCACTCAAGGTGGATTCGACAGGCCGCAATTGATGTTGCACATTCACACTAAAAGGCAACTCGGCGGTGGTTTGCAGCTCGCCGCTCAACTGTACTTGCCCGCCCTCCAACCATGGGGAATCACCGAGCACCACAGCCAACGATTCAATGTTGACCTTGTGGCCTCGCCACTGTGCCTGTCCCCGAATGGAGTCAATATTCTGGATGCCTGCTTCTAACTGAATGGCTATGTTATTCACGGCTAATTGCTTAACCACGAGATCGATGGGTAACTCAAGGCCGGCAAAGGGCTCTGACTCGCCACCAGGCTTGGGACGCACACGCACCCCTTCAAGCGCCAAACGCTCCATCGTTAACTGCCCCAACCATAAATCGGACAGCGATAAATCCAAGGTGAGCTGCTTAATATCCACGTCCCCTTTGATGTATAAACCCCTCACCGTTAATCCAGAGACCGCATTACCCTCCACGGCCCCAATAACAACACTATCTGGCAGATACCCTTTGACAATACCCATTAAGTAGCGAAAACCGGTATCGGTTGCCAGCAACCAAGAGAGCAACAGGGCGAGTATAAGCAGCAAGCACAGTAGCGACAGAGTAATTCGCTTGGCCCAACGTTTTACGGCGAGCAACATTACAAATCTGGCCCTAGTTGAAGATGCAGGCGCACATCATCGGCATCATCGTCATTCATCGGAAAAGCCAAATCGACGCGCACAGGGCCGACCGGCGAAAACCAACGCATACCCACACCTGCGGCGTATTTGAGATCAAGGGCCGTGCTAAAAGCATCACCGGCGTCCATAAAAACTGCCGCGCCCCACCGATCGCTAAAGCGATAGTCTAGCTCAGCACTGGCGACCACCAGGTGTTTACCACCAATCACTCGATCAATATCGTCTCTTGGCCCAATCGACTCGTACTCATAACCGCGCACGCTATTATCGCCACCGGTAAAAAAGCGGAAACTGGCTGGAATATCTTGGAACTCCGGCGTCCAGGTGGTGGACAATTGCGTGCGCGCGATAAAGCGCGTGCGTTTAGCCACCGTAATGATGCCTTTCGCCCTCAAAGACGCTTGCAAAAACGACACATCCGACCCCAAACTCTCTGACGCCCCCACCAACTCACCCTGCAAACGATAACCCCGCTGCGTGTAGGCCAAATCATCCGCGTAGGTTTTGGAGGCTGAAATTCCCGGCGTTAACAAAAAGGTCTGGTCATCATCACTGGCGGTCACAAAGTCTTCCCAAAGTGCATCGCCATAGATGACCCACTGCCAACCATTGTCCATTATATGAGTGCGCGACAAACCCAATTTGACCGAAGTCGATTCACTGGTATCGGTGTCTTTCGTTTGCAAACCAAAATCGATACTGTAATGTCGTTTGAGAGGAATCAGCTGCGAAGGCCAGCGATAACTGCCCTCAATACTGGATTCAACGCCAGAAAAAGCACTATTCAGGCTGAACTGATGCCCCTTTTCATTCAGCAAGCGATTCTCATAATCCAAGCGAAAACGTGGGCCAAGATCTGTTGAATAACCCACTCCAACTTGGTAGTGATGCCTCATTGCTGGGATCAAGGACACTACGACAGGAACCTTGTCCTCACTGCGATTATCCATATCGAGGCTCACCGTAGCCGAAGTAAAATAGCCGGTCGCATTTAGCTGTTGCTGAACCCGCACTAGCTGACTAATGGTAAAGGGATCGCCGGGTTCCAAATCCACCAAGCGCTCAAGCAAAGTATCCGATAGCCTCAATGGGTATTCGCGTTCATTGACCACCAGCGGCTCCGCTTGAAAATGAACATCACCCAATCGGTAATGCGTGCCTGTCTCTAAAATCAAGGTGATATCGGCCGTAGCCTGCTCGGTATCAATCTTGACTGACGACTCGCGCCAATGGGCATCCAAATAACCCCGCCGGGCCGAATGCGTTGTCAAGGATTGCTTAAAGGACTCATAAAAATCCGAACGAAAACGCTGACCTGGCTGCAACTTGGGTGCCATCATCAAAGACACAAAGGTTTGATCTTGAAGCCCATCACCCTCCATCTCTAAGACGAGGTTGCGGATGATAATTGGCTGATTTTTCTCAATAGATATGACCAAAGACCAACAATCATCGTCTTTTTTAATCGCCGTTGTAATGTCGCTGCTGTAATAACCCAAGGCCTTAAGGGCCGTTTCTGCCTGGGTTTTGGACTTCTTCAACAAGCCTTTGGTATCCACCTGGCTAAGCTCACAGCTTCGTTCAGAAACCTCAATAAAGGCACGGATATTATCGGCCAGTTCATCAATGACCCCCTCAAGGACCAATCTCGGCTCCTTAGCAACAGCAGGCATGGCCAATAGGCCAAGCATCACGCTAAGTATGATAGTGTGGAGATAATTCATGTACCGCTCTAAAAAAGGCACCCGCATGCTCTGGCTTAACGGCGGGTGTTACCCCATGCCCCAAGTTAAAAATATGGCCCGAACCCTGACCAAAGCTCGATAAAATATGACCTACTTCTTGACGAATTCGCTCGGGAGAGGCATACAGAACGGCCGGGTCCATATTGCCTTGTAAGGCCACTTTATCGCCCACTCGCGCTCGCGCTTGGCCGATATCGGTGGTCCAATCCAGGCCCAGACAATCCGCGCCACTCTCTGCCATCAGCTCCAGCCACTGGCCGCCACCTTTAGTAAATACAATACTTGGCACCTGGCGCCCCTCGTGCTCCTTGAGCAAACCCTCAACAATGCGCTGCATGGGTGCTAGAGAAAACTCTTGATAAGCTCGATAAGACAAAGCGCCGCCCCAAGAATCAAAGATTTGTACGGCCTGAGCACCCGCGCGTATTTGTGCGTTAAGATAATCTGTGATGGCTTGCACTAATTTATCCAAGAGTTGATGCAAGACTTCAGGCTGATCATAAAGCATGGCCTTGGTATTGGGGTAATCTTTGCTCGATCCGCCTTCAATCATATAGGTGGCTAGTGTCCAGGGGCTGCCCGAAAAGCCAATCAACGGTACCCGGCCGTTAAGCGCCGAGCGAATGGTCGAGACCGCCTTGACCACATAATCCAAGTCCACCTCAGGATCGAGCTTGGGCAGAGCCGCAATATCCGCCTCGGATTTTAAAGGGCTTTTAAACTTCGGGCCTTCGCCAGTTTCGAAATACAAGCCCAGCCCCATAGCATCGGGAATCGTTAAAATATCTGAGAATAAAATCGCCGCATCCAATTCTGGATAGCGATCCAGAGGCTGCAAGGTCACCTCGCAAGCCAACTCTGGATTCGTACACAAATCCATAAAACTACCCGCCTGCTCCCGCGTTTTGCGATACTCAGGCAGATAGCGCCCAGCTTGACGCATCATCCACACAGGGGTTCTATCAACGGGTTGCTTGAGCAAAGCTCGAAGAAGACGATCATTTTGCAAATTGGTCATTTTAATCCCACCAGCGGTTTCGAATGGGCCATAGTACCAGGAGAGGCTTTCGTTCCCAATAGAAAGCTTAGATAGAGTGCTTAAAGCGCCCGGTCTTGATAAACGATAGACACTGTTTGAGCACATCAGGGTTGCGCATCAAAAAGGTATGGTTGCAAGGCACCACTAAGAAATCGCTCATTTCATCTAAACGAGTATGGGACACGGCGACCTTGCCATCGTGGTCGCCATCAAAGCAATGGTTAAATTGTGGGTCTGCCGAGCGACTGCCGGCAATCACACCGACCTCGTACTTGAGGGGCTGCATTTGACATACCAAAGAGTCAGGGTCACTGCCTAATTGCTGAGCGCCTTGACCCAAAAAGCGGTACCAAAATGAATCTCTATAACGATCAGTCACATGACTGCCCTGATTGGGTGGCGCCATCATCACAATGCGGCTGCCCTCTACCAGTGAGTGCTCTTGTAGATAGTAACGCAGCACAATACCACCCATGGAATGGGTGATAAAGTGTACTCGCTCCTGAGCGATGATACGCTCTAAGGGCTTAAAGTAATCATGGGACAAGGTGGCAATATCCGCCGAGCGCGAAGGATAACCTTTATTAATCACATGATAACCATTTCGGCCAAAAAAACGAGCCAGCCGGCTCATGGAAAAGCGCGTCCGCCCTAACCCGTGCATGCATACGATGATATCTTTCAAAACTTACTCCTGTTAAATCACAATGTCCTTTTAAGACCCTAGCAATTAATCATATTATTAATTTGCTTGTCAATGATACAAATACAGAAGCCCTTTATTCCCGCCCCTCTTTTAATTCCGACTTGAACAAACGCAATGCATACATTGCCGTCATCAGCGCTAGCACTGCGACTATAAGCCACACAATTGGTGACTCAGGTTTTTCATTCTCATACCAGAGACTGTGATGATCATAGGTAACATACTTTATGGGTATACCCTCACCGGCAGCAAGACGTCCAATATGCTGTGGTCGAATACGTTTATTATTTACGGTGATCGCACCACTGTCTGTTTGGTAAATCACGGTGACCATCAAGGCATCGTTTTGGTTGTGCTTAGCCGCTCTTTGTATGATTGGATCCGAGCTAAACATTTTGGCCGATTGCGAAAACCAATGATATTCCACTTGCTCATAAATAGGAATTAAACCGGTCAGCAAAAGCGCTATCGCACCAACAAATAACATTACTACAGCCTGAAAAGAATCAAAATAATTGACCATACTTTTCCCATTAACTTAGTGAAATTCCCCAATGACACCGACGGCATCCATATCGGTACATCTTCAGCCTCGGATTTTATACCTATAAACACCATTCTCCAATAAAATAAACTCAGGATCTTCCCCAACACGTTCAGAAAAATCTACACTTTTATTTGGCACAAACAACCCACTCTCTTCAACAAAACCTTTTTTCAGAGATCGGAAGAGC
>CAXQRU010000132.1:0-3696 GCA_964226685.1 Polaribacter sp.
CCTGAATTAACGTTCTTTCAATAAAATCATAGACTTCCACAAGAAAAACACCTCAAAAATGAAAAATAAAACGCCAAAAAACGTAAAAAGTCGCGAATTAAGGCTAGCAATCTTACTAATTTACGATAAACTGGATTAGGTTTAAATAGATAACAACAGTCAGCCAAGATGTGTAGTTATGAATCATAAAATTTTTATTAATCGACGTCGAGGGGATGATCGACGCGAACAGTCAGACCCCTGCAGGGACTTAGAAGTCGATTTATATAACCGTAAGCGACGCAAATCGACCGAACGCAGAGAGGAGCGCTCCCTACAAGAAGACTACTATGCATTCGTCACCAACGTAGATCGATCCTCCACTAGAATGCATTGATTTTAGAAGGCGTCCAGCTAGCGGCCACAGACAACACATTTTGTTGGCTAAGCCAGCTGGATACGTCTGACTTCACCCCCCCTGATACCACAAATTGAACATCTGGAATCACAGGTTTGATCGCTTTCAGCCAGGCAATACCCAACACGGCTGCAGGAAATAACTTTTGAACCAAAAACCCCTGCTCACGCAAGAACATCACTTCTGATGGTGTGCTAACACCGGGCAACCAAGGTACCCCCAAAGATTTCGCACAGGCTACCAACTCGGGCGTTGCCCCGGGACTTACCACAATATCTGCGCCCAAATCCTGAGCTTCTTGAAACTGAGCAGGAGACAGTATCGTGCCCGCCAACAGTACTGCATTAGGCAAACGACTCCTGACCTTCTCAAAAAAAGTAGCACTCTCGGGAAAGCGCAACACAATCTCAATTACCTTAAAGCCATCTTGATAGAGAGCATCCACAACATCGAGTGTCGTCTTGCTAGTAATAATTGGAATAAACGGGGCATGGGAAAGTTGATCAATCATGACTGATGCCCAAAAAATGATGAATGTCCTCGTATCTTACCAAAATGCCACGTTGAGAAATACTGTCATTCCAGTAATTGTGGGTCTATAATGCGCGATTTGAGCACCATAATGCGAATTTATCTTGCACCGATGGAAGGTGTCGTCGATGCACATTTCCGAGATCTCATTACCCGCCTAGGCGGGATTGATATTTGCGTAACCGAATTTATTCGAGTTACCGAACAGAAACTACCTAAAAGAGTGTTTAGGCGCTACTGCCCCGAACTTGAACACCAGAGTTTAACCGCATCCAAAACCCCCGTTAGAGTGCAATTATTGGGAAGTAACAGTGAGATGCTGGCCATCAATGCACAAACGGCGGTCAGCATGGGAGCTTGCGCTATTGATCTGAATTTTGGCTGCCCGGCAAAAACTGTGAATCGTCATCGAGGCGGCGCTTGCTTATTGCAAGAGCCCGACCTAATTCATCAAATTGTCAGTAGCGTTCGAAAGGCAGTCGACCCTATGGTTCCTGTCACCGCTAAAATCCGCCTGGGATTTAATGATCGCAGCCGATATATGGATAACGCCCTAGCCATTGAAGCCGCTGGTGCCAATGAAATTGCCGTGCATGCCCGCTCTAAAGTGGATGGCTATAAGCCGCCAGCCTACTGGGAGTATGTGGGCGAAATCAAACAAGCCTTATCAATTCCCGTGATCCCCAATGGAGAAGTGTGGAGCGTTGAGGATTATCACCGCTGCCGAGAAGTCACTGGTTGTGATGATATTATGATTGGACGCGGATTAATTTCGTGCCCTGACCTTGGCTTACAAATCAAAGCCAATCTCAACAATCAAGACTATACCCCCATGAATTGGGTACAAGTTTCTGAGCTTCTGATCGAGTTTATTGCGGGCACAGAACCTGAAAAAGAACGTTACGTCATTAGCCGCCTGAAACAATGGTTAGTCTATCTCAGACGCCAATACCCAGAGGCTAGCGCTTGCTTTGAAGCAATAAAACGCATTACTCAACTAGCGGATATTCGGCCTATTTTGGGGGACTTTACATAACGTTACAAGCTTCGTCAGCTTGACATGCATTAGTGAAACACTACACCTAGCGACGCTTTTTTCGTTTCGGCGAAAATGAATTTTGTGTTATCAAACGAGCGATGCGAAAGTAGTCCGACTTAATGAACTTAACACTAGGGCATTTAATCAGTACAGACAACATAGACACCGCGATCTCCTGACCCTTCCCAGCCCATAATATTCTGGTTTTCTCTTGGCACACCTGCAAATTGGCAATAACCACGAGAGACTACTTCACTTGCAGCGAAATCATAAAATTTCTTGCGCATCTCTTCTGGACTTAGTTTTTCGTACCCGGAAGATTCTGTAATTTTTTCATAACGCTTCCAACCAACTATCACGACAAAGCCTTCTGCTTCATCAGGAGGCACAGTAACAGAACCACAAGAAGTGTTTGGCCCCATGTTTTCCCAACACGGCACGTACTTAACAGGGCGAATCGAAAGCTTGTTTTTGACTGAAGAAAGAAAAGCACAACCGGTCAAATAAATACAAAGTACACCGAGTACTGAAATTATTGTTTTCATAGCTCTAACGCCGCGCTCTGGAGCAAACCGAAGCGTAGGCTTGTCCCTAGCAGCGCTTTGTTAAATTTTCTCTGCATTTGCTCTGATATATTCATCACTGCTATTCAATAGTACTTCCTTATACTGCTGGAATAATTCGTTATTGCATCCGCTTGCTTTTAAAGCATCCAAGCAATTTAACCCAGCCCATTCATCCTCTGTTTCCCAAAGTTCAGAAATATATCTCTCCAAGTTTACAATACGGTGCTTTGTCATGGATATAAGAGCAAGTCTTTTTGTGTATATTTCTTTCTTTTTGAAAAATCTTAACAGAAGCTCTTCAAGGTCTTTTGATAGCTGTTCAAATTTGTGGAAACAATAAGCCAGTTGATAGTCACAGAAATCTTCATCTGATTTTAGCGCATGCTCGCACAACAAAATGAAATTATCTATTCTGAGGTCAGCAATATGAGACAAAGGGGTAGCATTTGGATGAAGCCAAGCAATTATGCGTCCCCCCTCATCGCTTCGTGAAATGAAAAATAAAATATCGTCTAGACTACTATCGGAAACCTCTCCCAAATTACTGGACTCAAATACTCTCTTCAAAACTTTTTCAATGCTTTCCCAGTGATCATACCCAATATCTTGCTCGCCATAGAAATCACCATATGATTCTCCATAGACCTCGTGCAACCACTTCTCTAGTTCCGCTCTACAATCCTGAATCTCTTTTTCTAACTCAGTCACTCGATGTAAACCTTGAAATCATCAGAATACATCCAAGTTTTTCTGGGTTGAGTATATCTTGGCATTGGCCACCTCCTAAGTTGTCCACTAAAGTGGGGGAACTACATTGTCCCACACGATTGCCTTGTTATGCATTTGGGTCATTTTTATTAAACCCCATTGTATCTTCAAGCGCTTCTCCAATTTGGTGCAATCCAACTACTGTTGAGTTTTCCGCTGCCCAATTTAGGTTTTCGATAATTTCTGAAATTGCTTGTTTATCAACACTTAAATTTAGTTGAGATTTTAATTTGTCTAATTTGTTGCTGACAGCCATACAAGAAGAAGCAACTTCATCAAATTCTTTTTTTAGTTCTTAAGAGTCCATAATTTACATAAGGAACCTCTGATTTAGTCAGAAAAACTTAATTTCAAAAATTTGGCTTCAAACAACCACCAAAAACTGAGGAAAATAA
>CAXQRU010000133.1:0-10351 GCA_964226685.1 Polaribacter sp.
GTGTGCTCTTCCGATCTTTTTATATTGATTAATATAGTTTTGAGCTTCTAGCAGTAAGTGCTTATTGAGTATGTCATCTTCGGTATATTTCATAGCAAGAAATACGATGAAGCCATATAAAATACTGATGGTCATCGTGGTTAGAATGAAAGCGGCAACAAGTCGAGTTTGCAAAGTTTTAGCGGCTTTCAAAGCGATATCCTTTCCCGTATTCGGTAATGATTAATGAGTGAGAAAAGGGCTTATCTAATTGGTTACGCAGGCGATACATATGTGTGCGCAGGGAGTCGCTATCAGGCGGCTCGTCACCCCAAAGCTCGGCTTCGATTTGTTCTTTGCTGACGACTTCAGGGCTGTGTCGAATCAACAGCTTGAGTAGATTAAACTGTGTGGCATGTAGGTTGATGGCTTGCTGATTGCGAAAAACCTTGCGACTTGAATAATCGATGGTTAATTCACCAAAGGTTTGGATGCCTAGATCTCGGCGTGGCCCCCTGGCTGCGAGGGCATTCAGTCGACACCATAGTTCTTCGGGATCAAATGGTTTTACTAAGTAGTCATCACAACCTGCCCTAAATCCTAGTAATTTATCATCCAGCGTATCTCTAGCCGTTAAAAATAGTAGAGGAGTGGATAGGTGTAAATCGTGGCGTATTTTATGACAAGCCTCCAGCCCGCTCATGCCTGGCATGCCAATATCCAAGATCAGGACATCATAATGGTTGTCTTTGGCTAAATGAAGACAAGTGCGTGCTGTGTGGGCGTAATCGACATTACAGGCCATACCCTCTAAATATTCACCGAGTGATTCGGCCAATTGGATATCGTCTTCCAGTAACAAAATTTTCATAGAATTCATCACATTGTGTAGGGGTATAGTGTTTAAAATAATACTGCCTAGGTGACATTTACTTCACATCTCATTTTATACACTGCCGCAATCCAGATTGTATGGGATATGTCATGAATCGTCATCATTTTCGCTGTTTAATCTCGGTTTTTAGGTTTTTGCTCTATGCCTTAGCTTTTTTGAGTTTATCCAGATTATTGCTGGTCATTTGGCAATATGAACGAGTCGCTGCAGTTGATGGCTTCGCTTATATCATGCTCCAAGGTGTCCGTTTTGATTTGGTTTTGTTGTGTCAACTGCTCGCATTGCCAATCATTTTTGTGCCTTTGTTGTCATTGTATGAACCCACTAGGAGGGTGGTTAACTTCATTTTGAGAGGGTATTTATTGCTAGTCGCCACACTATTAATAGTGAGTGAACTACTGACCCCCAATTTTATCACTCAGTACGACTTTAGACCGAACTTCTTGATGGTTGAGTACCTAGTGTACCCCAAAGAGGTTCTTTCCATGTTGGTTAAAGCGATTCCTGTGCAGCTTCTGATGGTTGTTGCGGTATTGATTGCTATGTTGTGGGTAATGCATCGACATTTGAAAGTTTTAGAGACAAAAACGAGTGCTAGTGTTGCCTGGAGCGCCCCCATTATTGTCGTAGTTGGCGTGTTTTTGTGTGTGCTGGGAGCAAGATCAACCCTGGGGCATCGACCAGTAAACCCGAGTACCGTGGCCTTCTCTTCAGACCCATTAGCTAACTCTCTAGTACTGAGTTCTGCTTACTCAGTTGCGTATGCCACGTATGAAAAACTCCGACATGAGAGTGAAGGCATGCGTTTCTATGATGAGTTGGATGAAAAGCAGGTCATGCAGGAAGTCTATGATTCAATGGGGTATGCTGAATCGGCTTTTCCAGATAAAAATCATCCTACACTCCATTGGCAAAAAGCAAGTGGTGTTAATAAAAAGAACCTAGTGATTATTTTGCAGGAAAGCCTTGGTGCTGACTTTGTTGGGAGTTTGGGCGGACGCGATCTAACCCCCAATATTGATAAGCTCAGCCTGGATGGAATTTGGTTTGAAAATCTTTATGCAACCGGTACTCGTTCGGTAAGAGGGATTGAGGCCGTCGTGACGGGCTTTCCTCCAACGCCGTTGAGAAGTGTGGTCAAATTAGGGGGCAGCCAAAATAATTTTTTTACGATTGCTCAGTTGCTTGCGAAGCAGGGCTATGAAACTTCATTTATCTATGGAGGCGAAGCTCACTTTGATAATATGAAGCGCTTCTTTAGAAATAATGGCTTTGAACATATTATCGAGCAAAAAGACTATGTAAACCCAGTATTCAAAGGTTCTTGGGGCGTGTCTGATGAAGATCTCTACCAAAAAGCCCATCAAGAATTTAGCCGATTATCAGAGGCTGGTAAACCTTTTTTTAGTTTGGTATTTACCTCATCGAATCACTCCCCCTTCGAGTTTCCAGAGGGCAGAGTAGCGTTGGTCGAGCAGCCTAAAAATACGGTTGCCAATGCCATAAAATATGCAGACTATGCCTTGGGTCAGTATATCGACAAAGCAAAGCACTCCAATTACTGGGATAACACGGTGTTCTTAATTATTGCCGATCACAGTGATCGTGTTTATGGGCGCGAATGGGTGCCCGTGAATAAGTTTCATATCCCCGGTTTGATTTTGGGTAAGGGCATCAAGCCCGAGAGTGTTACTCGTTTGGTAAGTCAAATTGATATGTTGCCAACCTTGCTCTCCCTCATGAATGTACAAGCCGCTCACCCAGCCATAGGGATTGATCTGACTCGGGAGGATTTAGAGCAAATTCCCGGGCGAGCGATCATGCAGTACGATAACAAACAAGCCTACATGGAGGGTAATCAAGTGGTGATTTTGCAATACGATCACGCCCCGCTTCAGTTCGAGTATGTTGATAAAGCATTAAAGGCTAGTGATATTAATCAAGATTTGGTGCATCGGGCACTAGCGCATTCAATCTGGCCGATGTTGGCGTATCAACATAAAGCTTACTCGATAGAATAATAATGGGTCTTTGGGAAAAGACCCCCTAAAGGCAAGGCATCTGGGTTGGTGGAGTTCAACAAGTGGTTGTCCTGAGATAGTTTATCTTTCAGTTTTTCATTTTAGCAAGTATCCTTTTGCGGCTCTCATGTTATGATGGTTTCTTCGGTAATCAGAACAATTTATTAAGAAGATGGACGCAGCAATTACTATAAACCCCAATCAGCAAAAAATTAATGATCTTCGAAGTCGATCAATGGAATTGTATAACTTATCAGACCGTTATTCTGAAGCCATTGATCTGCTAAAACAAGCGAGCCATCTTGGCTGCAGCGAAAGCCCTTTGGACTTAGCTGATATATTAACGGAAGGCTACTTTGTCGAGCCCGATGTTCAAGCTGCACTTAAATACCTTGTGCTGGCTATCAAGCGCGGCAATGCTTTTGCCTATACGCCCTTAGCTATGCTATACGCACAAGGTTTGGGAGTTGAACAGTGTTATAGCAAGGCCCGAAACTGCCTTTTAAAGGCGGCAAAAACAAAAGATATGGATGCTTATTTGTATTTGGGAACCTTTAGCGAGGAAGGTTTAGGGACCCCTCAAGACCCTCAAAAAGCCCTGACCTACTACCTCAAAGCTGCACCGTATTCCGATGAGGCCAAGCTCAGAATAGGTCGAATGTTTGAGCAGGGAAAGGGCCTTAAGCGCGACCTGACCAAAGCCGTGCACTGGTATCGTCAAGCCGCAGAGAGAGATCACCCGGTAGCCCATTACCAGCTGGCCAAGCTCTACTTGCACGACCATAGTTCAGACAAAAATAAAGCCCAAGCCATAAAATGGCTTGAAGCCTCGGCCCAAGAGGGCTACCCGCCAGCGTTAAATGCACTGGCTACGCTGCACGCTAAGGGGGAGCTGGTTGAGCGCGATGTCAATAAAGCTAGGCATTTATATCAAGAGGCCATAGAGCAAGGCTATGAGCAGGCGCAGCTTGGACTCGAGCAGCTTGGGTAGCCATAAAATAATAATGGGTCTTTGAGCAAAGACCCTAGAATATTATGCAGCTATTTCAGTATCGTCCTTTTGGCTTGGAGGCAGAGGAGCAAAATATCCAATTAAGGTTAGTAAGAGCCCAACCCCGGTGAACGATATGATACGCTCGATGGTATCTTGTGCTGAAATGTCGATTAAAAATAATTTTAAGACCACAGCGCCCATCAAGACGGCGCCGGTTATCCAAAGCCCGCGTAAACCCTTTTTCGCGGCGATGGTGGTCGCAGCCAATCCTGAGATGCCCCATAACAACGATAATAACGTTTGTGAGTAACTAGAAGTTAATAAAGTGGATAATTGCCACTCCACATCGCCCCAATGATGAGCGATTCTAAGCATGATTACATTGGCCCATAGGAATATAAATCCACCAATAATTTTTAATGTGCGCAGCCGATCAGACGCGGAGTGTTCGGCTGATTTCAACAGTAGCAGGCTGGCGATAACAATGCTCATCTGAACAATGTCTACTGGATTTAGAATCGGCAGCCAGGGTAGAGGCTGGCTATCTGCAGCCGTTATCAATTGTAATAGTGACCAAGCGAAAATCACCAACATTAATACTGGGCTGGCAAATCGCAAGTAGCTTGATCGATGAAGCTTGAAGGGCCAAAATGGACTGGTGTGAATCAAGATTAAGCTGGCGAGGGACATCAGCGGCAGCAAGGCAATATGCCAGCCATTGCTAAAGCTGACGTGCCCTAGCATGTGCCAAGAGGCTTTCCAAGTCATGAGTAAGCCCAGCAATAGTAAACTCGCCCCATGCCATAGCCCAGGTGCCGCTTGATCCTTTTTATCGCACAGCCAGAATATGAAAAGAAGGGCGATAAAGGCCGCTGGCCATACCCAGTAGCCAATTTCAAACGCGAGTGAAAACGCTAAGTTTTGGCTGGTCAAACTCATTGGGTCGCCACCTAATTCAAGCAGCTTCATGATCATTAATAGGCCTAGAATGGGCAGTAATGCTAAGGCATTGGTGCGCATGGCTTGCCAAGACAGCGTGTGCCACAGATAAATACAAAGACTGCATAAGACTGTTGCGCCAAGCAGCAATGGCCATTGCCCTAACCACCATAACATACATGCACCCAGCAAGGCGGCCATATGGTTTAAGTAAGAGGCCAGTTTGCCCAGTGTGTCAGTATTTTTGTAGAGCAGGTAAAAGAAGACCGCAAAACTTAGGGGCCATAAAAAAGCACCGTTAGTAAGAGGCCATTTGATAGGCGAGCCAATACTGGAGAGCGTATTGAAATTGCCATCAATAGTGATTGCGCCAAAGGCGACGATGGCTAAAGCAGGTAATAGGCCGAGTGCGCATCTCTGTAAGGCTAGCCATTGTAAACGCGAACCAATCTGATCAAACATAATCGCCAGCAAACTGAAACCCAGTAATAATTGCCAGAGACCTTCCCACAATAGTAGAGCGGTAATCAGGGCCACTGCCAAGCCATGAAGCACGTAAAGCATGGATCTATTCATGACTTCAAGCGCTTGCTTTAGACAATAAAAATATGCACCTAATGCCAAAGGCCAGATGAGATAACCATTGTGTTCTGCTAAGTTCGTTTGAAGTTGGTAGCTCAGCACGGCGCCGATGATGAGAGGAATAATAAAACCACTGGCAACTTTATGAGCCAGAGGCCAACTTAAAAACTTGCCAAACAAGCAATAGAATAAGCCGGCTGCTAATGATAACCAAGCCCATAAGTGACCAGGCTGCTCAAAGCTAAAGAAGACGATTTGATAAATGAAGCCCTCAAATAGCACAAATAATCCATAGGCCATCAAACAGTAACCTAAAGTGTTTTCAATGCTCTTTTTGCCTTCAAAAGATCGAGACAATAACCAACTACCAATGGTGGTGGCGATGGTAATAATGACGCTGGCAATAAACGCACTGTTGATAAACGCCTGATCAAGAATCACTGGTGTATCAGACCAAAACAGTTCATAGAGTAGAATTAGGAACGAGCAGAACATAAGCCCAATACTGAAAAATCTTTGAAATGTTTGTTGTTGTTTAATGCTAATCCATAATATTCCCGCGCCTTCAATGGCCCAGATGGCCCCAGTGAGTGTGCCATCAATTGCGAATGGAATGGCGATGGTGAAAAAAATCACACTCAGCGCGATAAAAGTATGACCAAGACTCTGTAAGCTGGGCTTGGATTGCCGACGCAAAACCCAAGCAACGGTGAAATAAAATAGAGATAAAATGAACGCACTGATGGCGATACCGTATTCGTACTGATACACCATGCCACTTTGCAAGTTAAAAGCAATTAAGGGGGTGCCAAAGATCAGAGTACTATCGAGATAATTTTTAAACTCCGGTTTTTGGTGGTATGCATAGAGAATACTGATGCTCACATACATTAAGAAAAAGCCAATTAAAAAGGGCTCGGTCGTAGCAAAAAATTGGGGTTCATAGCGCAATATGCCCCAGATAGTTGAAATCAAAAAGGTCGCCACAAAGCCTGCAAAATTCAGCACACGCCAAGACTTAAACCAACTGACGGCAAATATGCCCAAGTTCAATACGGTGTAATATCCAAACAGGCCAATATAATTATTGCTGCCACTGGCCGTTAGAATCGGCGCTAGAAAACCACCAATGGTCGCGAATAAAGCCAAGGCCTTGGCATCTTGGCGAATGGCTAGTGTTACGGCAAAAATGACGATTAGTATCAATATTGCAAATGCTAGTGTGGAGGGCAAGATGTTATAGAGGCTGAAGCTTGCAAAAATCGTTAAATAAAATAGACCGATCGCACCACCCTGAACCACCAAGGCAAATTGTCGGCGCTGATCTCGTTGTTTCCAACCCCAAAACAATAGAACAATAGCGGCAGTAGCAATGGCTAGGAGCCTAAACTCAATGGGGATCATATTTTGATTGATGGCATGGCGAGTCAAAAAGGTCATGCCCATGAGTAAAATGATGATACCGACACGAACAAAAACATTGCCCCCGCTTACCCAATTCCAAGCGGCTGTCATCAATTTTTTGACCCAGATAGATAAAAAACTGGGCGTTGGTTCAGGGGTCCTCCATTGCGTGGCTCGCTCTTTAGCTTGCTGTGCGATGGGGCTACTGTAATATGCAGGTTCTGGCTCCTCTTGTTGCTCAAGTGGTTCAGGCTCTGTTAATGGCGAATGGTAAGGTGTTACATTGGGGAAGCTGGGGGCAGGTTCTGGTATCGAGTTTATGTCTGGCTCAATGCTTGATTCATTTTCAGCTTCAGCGGACTTTTCCGGCTCGGATTGCGTATTGACTTTGGCTTGTTGAAGGATGGTCGGTTCAGGGGGTTTAACCTTTAGCTTATCTTCAAGCTCTTGCACTTTCGATTGCAGGCGATTGAGCCGCGCTAATAGTTGCCACATAATGAATACTACGATGAACAATGAAAAACTCGCAGATCCATTTTCTAAGTTTAAAAGTATGACAAAGCATAAAAATGCCATAGCTGCGTAAATCATTATGTTCCCCTTTTGTATTTGGCCGTTCCTGTCCCAGTAATAGTGGGTCTTGTTGAGGTGCATAATACATCAGTGTTGAGGCAGAGCCTAACGCCCGTTGAGCTGATTAACATTCGACATGCTGTATAAAGTGTGCTCAATTAGTGGTCTATATGGTCTATAATGTCCTTATTAATTTCAACAAAACCAGTAGGAAGATCTGTATTTATTCTTAATAAACATGGGGTTACGGGGGTGTTTAAAATGTTTTCTACCAAAAATATGAGGAATCCATGTTATTATTGTTATCAATGATTCCCGATAATATTGATATTGGTGAATCCTCAATATCATGCTGTTAAGTGAAAAACATGATCAAGTGCATCATATTCGACTGTGATGGAACATTAGTAGATAGTGAATATTTATGTAATCTAGGATTGGAAATTAAACTGAGAGAATATGGCGTTGAGTCTTCTGCTTATGAGATGATGCGACGTTTTCGCGGAGGCAAGCTAGCTAACATCCTTGACGAACTCGAAGTAGATCATCAGATAAGACTTAGGGAAGACTTTGTTTCCTCATACAGGTCGCTTGTTGATAACTTATTCGAACAGCAATTGCAGCCTTGTGCGGGTGTTAGTGAAATGCTGGAGGAAATTGGTTATCCGAAATGTATAGCATCAAGTGGACCTATAGAAAAGATCAATAAAGCTCTATCTATCACGGGGCTATCGAGGTACTTTAATGGCAATATTTATAGCTCTTACAGAGTTGGGTCTTGGAAACCTGACCCTGGGATATTCCTTCACGCAGCTCGTGATATGGGGTTTCAACCATATGAATGCGCTGTCGTTGAGGATAGCCCTCTGGGTATTGCAGCGGCGCAATCTGCGGGTATGTTCTCGGTGCTTTATGATCCAAATGGAATACATAAAACCGTTGAAAGCACGATTAAAATTCAACACATGAGAGAACTAAAAGTTGCAATCACTTAACAAGGCCAAGCCAGCTTATTCCGCAGTTGCTGGCGGCTTTATATTGCTGGAGAAAATTATGGAAGATATTGAAATTAGAGTTACAAAAGACGAAGCGTTAGTACTATTTGATTTTCTATCTCGTTTCTCGAATGATGAAAAATTAACTATACAAGATCAAGCTGAAGAGCGTGCTCTCTGGAATTTAACTTGTATTTTTGAAAAAGCTTTAGCAGAGCCATTTTCAAAAGAATGGGATTCTATAATAAAGGCTGCGAGAAGCAGATTGAGAGATGAAGTTTAATTCACAATATAACAATAAGCTCAAGCCGACGCGCAAAAAGCGCGCTCGGCTTAGCTGAGCGTTAGGCATAAAAGACTATGGCCGGACCAACTGTAGGAATTTTAATAAAAGAAAAATTGAGTGAGAGTGCCAAAGAACAGATTTTGGGCTTCATTCAATCCGTTTCGAGTGAAGTTCAAGGTAAACGTTTTGGGGTAAACGGAGGCCCGCTTGGTTATGAGTTTGGGCCAAGCTATCCCGAAGAAATCGATGAATACTCAGGCCTTGAAGCTATAATAGGTTGGGCACCGAAGGATATTATCGGCTTGTACGCTATGTGCAATGGGGATCGAGATCATATTGCACTAGGTGAAGTTGCTCTTGGGATCGCAAAAATAGTAAATGGTAAAATTGCTTTTTGCCATGAGTTGAGTCGCTACACACAAGACTTAGAAATATTAGAGAACCAGGGTGTTGTCGAATATGAGCAAGAATCAATAATTAGCCCTGAGTTATTTGGGGTGTGGTTACAACACAAAGATTTTCGTATGGTGAAGTAGTGCATAACAAGGGTAAATCATGATTGAGTGCCTTGTATAGGTTTACCGTGCTCGCGGCATAAGTCCGATACTGAGACACCGTTCTCGTTCTGCTTTAGGATTGCCATTATCTGGCTGTCTGTATATCTTGATTTACGCATGACTCAGAAAAATCCTGTTGCTTTCGATTATAATGGAATTTTGTACTTATAGCTGCTTTGGTTTTTCGGGGGGATTACACTGCTATTTTAGTAACCCACGAAATAAAATTTTCTGAAGAATTTGCGGATCATATTTATTTTACAGACAAAGGCATCATTGTTGGGCATGGTCCACCTAAGACTTTTTTAAACGATCTCAAGATGCCAGGAACAAAACAGTTTTTAGGACAGGGATTATAGGCATGAGCATAGATCATAAAAATCTATGCTCATGTTTGTTTTGCTTTATAGCCCCCAGCGAGTGATAATTTCTTGATACTCTGGCGTTTGCTTATAAGCCTCTAAGGCTGCTGATATTTTAACAACCAATTCTGCAGGCATGTTTTTACTGGCTGCCAGATAGTAACCAGATTTTGAAATTTCTTCTAGGGAGAAAATTTTCTGTAACACTTCAGAGGGATCATTCCCTTCTGCTTTAGCAACGTGTGCTGCGACGGCATCTGGCATTGGCCAAATATCAATACGTCTTTCCTTTAATTTATTGAAATTAACATTGTAGGAGTCATCTCCACCAATACGTGAAAACATTCTTAAGTCAAAACCCTTACTAACAAGATAGGACTCGCGCGAATCTTCTACTGTGGTGCCAACACGATATTTTTTTATATCTTCTAGCTCATTGACAACCACATCATCTCTGCCCCGTAGAGTAAATAAAGATTGATTGGCAGGAACTACTTCGCCGATCCATTGAAATAAATTTTCTCTATTTTCTCTCCTTGAGATCGAGTATATTAAAGCATTGTCTTCTTTTTGAGACAAGCTGTAAGCTCTGGCCCAAGTCATTGATTTTATCTCATAATCAACGCCAACATCATTTAATATTTTCTTTACCACTTCAGTGGATGCACCCACAATTTCGCCATTTTCAGTATAGTTAAAAGGTGGGAACTCCTCTGTATAAACAATTAATTTTTCAGCAAACAGATCGGAAGAGCACACGTCTG
>CAXQRU010000134.1:0-24460 GCA_964226685.1 Polaribacter sp.
TCAGACGTGTGCTCTTCCGATCTCACTTTAAGAATAATCTGTTTGCGTACCTAGTCATTTAAAAATCGACCCATCGCCTTGTAAGCCTTTTGCTCTGTCAATAACGGCGCATGGCCACATTGCTCAATAGTCACTATTGATAAGTTGTCTAATGCAGCTTTCATCTTATCAACAATCTCTTTACTCAATAATGAGGACAGTTCACCATGGATCAACAACACTGGCGTCTTTTCTTCTTTTAAGAGTAGAAATTGAGGCCATAAGTTCAATTCTACGTTGTTCTCAATGGCTGCTTTGATATTAATTGCTATGTTAGGGTCATAATCCCTTTCAAAGCCATTCTCAGTCTCTTTAAATAGCATTTTTGTAAAAGCTTCCCATTGTTCTCCATCAAAATTGGGGTAACAATCCCCAGAGGCATGTCGCTGAAAAGCCAAAGCATTTTGAAAACTAGAAAAGAATAAGTTCTGTCCAATTGATGCAGCGATTGCATGGAAACCTTTGGTGCACACTTCTGGGCCAATATCGTTTAAAATCAAACGGTTAATTCGCTTTGGTTGCTCTGCATGCATCACCAGCCCCATCAAACCTCCCATAGATGTACCAATGAGATCAAAATCATTCACTTTTTCGCTATCCAAAATCTTCCAAGTATCTGATATATATTGTAAAAGATGATAGTTGTCAGGATTACAATCGAACTCACTCAGCCCTCTACCCCGTTGCTCAATGACAATGATTTTTGCGCCAATTGGTAAGAGGGGCACCAGTGGAATAAAATCTCGATGAGTTCGTGTCAGGCCATGTAAACAAACAATAGTACGCTGGGCTTGATTAGCATCGTACACATAGTAAGCGATACGTAGATGACCAATAGCGCAGTACTTAAGTTCGAACCCTCTTGTTATTGCCGATTCATGCACTATTGGCCATCGCTTCGATTAAATTGTCTGTTTTTAAAGGCTTTTGAACATACTGCCCAACTACTGTAAACGCTTTGCATCGTATCAAATCTTTTTCAACCATCGAGGAGGTCAGCATGACTATTTTGGTCTGCCTTTGCCCAAATCGATCTTGGTAATGCTCCAGAAACTCGAACCCTCCCATTCTTGGCATACTAATGTCTAGAAAAATCAAATCTGGCGTGAGAGTTTCAAGTATTTCAAGAGCTTGCTGGCCATCATAAGCTTCTGTGATATTGACATCATCTTTGTACTGATTAATTGCATGCTGACAAAGAAATTGATCTCCTTCGTTATCATCGATAACTAAGACGTTGTATGACATTTTTCACCTCAAAAACCAATATACCTTTTAAATATAGCTCTTTTGTAGCGTTTTTGATTTTAAAAAGTATTGTTTTTTTGATTTACGGCCCAATTTTGATAGATTTATCGTTGTGAGTATTACTATGTCTAATGTGTTAGATCTTCCTGAAAATTCCAGTTTGTCTGATATCAACCAAGTATTAAAGACTCAGTCTCCCATCGAGATTATTCGTTGGGCTATTGAGCGAGCTAAGCGCCCGATTGTTACCACCAATTTTGGTCCTCATGAGGCGGCCATTTTGCATATGGCGGTTCAAGTTAAACCGGATATCGATGTAATTTGTGTTGATACAGGTTACAACACAGATGCCACTTACCGCTTTGCTCAAAATGTAATAGAACGTTTATCGTTAAATATTCATTATTTTTCACCCAGAGTCACTCGCCAGCGCCGTGAAGTGGTTTTTGGTGGTGTGCCCAGTATAGATGATGAAAAAGCTCACGATGAATTCACGCGGGAGGTAAAGTTAGAGCCTTTTTCTAGGGCCATGAGTGAATTTAATCCGGACGTTTGGTTAACCGCGATTCGCAAAGAACAAACACCATTTCGTGATTCCTTGGATATCGTCAGTCGAGATATAGCCACAGACTGCTTAAAAGTAGCCCCCCTATTCTATTGGAGTGAGCTGGATCTTGAGGAGTACTTAGTCGAAAATGATCTGCCCATTGAAGAAGATTATTTTGATCCAACCAAAGTGTTAAAAAATCGTGAATGCGGTTTGCATGTTGGTAAATAATTAACGCCCCTCGGGGCGTTAGCTTTACATATTTGGCATCAACAAATCCTGCATTATTTCAATGTTTTCAACAATTTCTATATCATCTTCTGCAAAATAAGCGATATGAAACATAGCATCTCCTTCCTGTACTAAAGGGATGTTCTGTTTGCCAATCACAATTCCTGAGCGTTCGCTCTTTACTTCTCCGAAAATTTCTCCAAGTGGACTGCCAATAGTCGCTAAGATATCACCCTTTTGCACTTGATCACCGAGCTCTTTGTGAATATTCACAATACCGCTGGCATTGGCTCTGGTCCACTTACTGGTATTGGCAACAAATGGCGTAACTGCTATTTTTTTTCGTTCTTTCCGTTTAAGCATTCCTAACTTTAGCAATATATTTAATATGCCTTTGACGCCCATTCTTATTGATAATTCATCAAAACGCAGAGCCTGACCCGCCTCATAGAGTAACACTTTTGTGCCTAGTTCAACCGCTGCTTGCCTGAGAGAACCATCTCGTAAATCGGCATTGAGCAGAACCGGTACTCCAAAGGCATTGGCCAACTCCAAGGTTTCATCATCCCGCAAATTGGCTCGAATCTGAGGTAAATTGGATCGATGAATCGCGCCCGTATGCAGGTCAATACCATAATCACACGGTTTCACAATCTCTTTTAAAAAGGTATTGGCCACAATCCCGGCTAGCGAGCCTTTAGATGAACCTGGAAAACTTCGGTTTAAATCCCGACGATCGGGCATGTAACGGCTCTGGTTTAGCACACCATAAACATTGACCATGGGCACTAGTAATAAGGTACCAGCGCTCAAACGAAAGCCCTTTTGATTAATGAGGCGGCGAATAATTTCAATACCATTAAGTTCATCACCATGCACCGCCGCACTAACAAAAACGGTTGGCCCTGGCTGTTTAGCACGTATAACATGGATTGGCATGCATATATCGGTATCCGTATATAGGCGAACAACGGGCAGTTCAATTTGTAACGTTTGGCCCGGTAAAATATTATGGCCGCCAATCCGTAGAGCAGCCATCTTATTTCTCTATGACCCGGGTGGTATCACGCATGGTCACAAAATCCTCTGCAATTGTGGGATGGATTCCTAGGGTTGCATCAAATTGTTGTTTAGTCGCCCCCGCGTTTATTGCAACGGCAAACCCTTGAATAATTTCTCCCGCTTCATAGCCAACCATATGACAGCCCACTACCCTATCGTTTTGATTATTGACTACCAATTTACAATATACTTTTTCATCGACTGAGCTAATAGAGTGTTTTAAAGCCTTAAAACTTGAAATGAAAACAGACACTGAGTCAAAGCGCTCTACCGCTTGTTCTTCTGTTAAGCCAACGGTTGCAATTGAAGGATGACTAAATACCGCCGTTGGAATATTGTCATAATTCATTGATAACTGTTCACCACCGTATAGGTTTCTGGCAAACACCATCGCTTCTGACAAGGCAACAGGCGTTAATTGAACTCGATCAATCACATCACCAATGGCATAGATGGAGTGCTCACTGGTTTGGAACTTGTGATCAACAACTATCGCTCCGCGGTCATTGACTTTGACTTTTGTATTTTCTAAACCCAAGCCATCCAGTTTTGGTTTTCGCCCAGTAGCATATAGAATGGTGTCTACAGTCAATGAGCTGTCATCATCGAGTAACGCATGCAGTTTGCCATCAGGTAGTTTTTGAATACTGACAATATTTTTAGAAAAGTGAAGGTTAACGCCCTTTTTATTCATTTCAGCAGCAACAAATTCACGGATATCTCGATCGAAGCCTTTTAAAAATAACTCACCTCGATACACTAAATGAGTTTCTGCTCCTAGACCGTTAAAAATACTCGCAAATTCTAAACCGATGTAGCCACCACCAACTACAATGGCTGATTGAGGAAACTGTTCCATATAGAAAACTTGGTTGGAGTCTATGATATGTTCCTTACCTGGAATATCTGGAATATCTGGCCATCCACCAACAGCTATTAATAGACGCTCAGCCGTGTAAACTTTTTTTCCGACCACAACGCAATGAGGGTTTTTAATCACGCCTTTCCCCTCGATAAGTTCTACACCCGCATTATTTAGTACATTTCGATAGATGCCATTTAATAGCTCAATCTCTTTATTTTTATTATCCCTTAGCGTAGGCCAATCAAAACTGGGCTTTTCGATCTGCCAACCATAACCATGAGCGGTTTCGAAGTCTTCTGAAAAATGAGCGCCGTATGAGAACAACTTTTTGGGGACACAACCCACGTTGACGCAGGTGCCGCCTAAGTAGCGCTCTTCAATAACTGCGACTTTGGCCCCTCTTTGACTCGCAAAGCGGCTGGCTCTCACTCCACCAGATCCGGCTCCAATCACAATAAGATCATAATCATACTCAGACATAGGTATCCTTGGTATCAGATTGACGAATGACCTAGTGTAACTAACTTAGTCCGTGTAAGTTGATTTATTTTTTGTATAAATGCGGTAGATAAAAATGATGCGGGCTTAAACCGAAATATCAACCTTTTGTAAGCGGTTGTTCTTTCGTCTATCACCTGAGCGCAAGTCAAGTAGTGGCTTTAACTTTCTCTTCCTTCTATCTTGTTGTTTTCTACGATCATACTTGGCTTCAATGATGATGGCATCATCAATAGGGTTTGCTGGCCTAGGTTTTGCGGTTACCGGCTGGTTAATTCTCTTTAGTGCATAACGGGCATACACATCGCCCGACCCATTGATTTTCATACAAAAGATAAATATTTAGATGACGTGCACTTATAATACTCAAAGTGTTTAGTTTTTACCAGATGAAAATAATTTTTGATTCTATCAATGGCGTAAATTGCATTGTTTTTCGCCTATAGGATGAGATGTTGGTCACAAATTTTGAGGTGCTAACTGCGACACCAGATGTTTAAGCTCAGTTATCGCTTCAGGATGGGCACTCGAAGGCTGCAAAGTATTGGAGATTTGATGTAATTTCTTTATAGCAGCATATAAATCTGAGTCGTCATTATCCTCTATTTGAGCTTTTAAAGCATTGATATTAGTACTGATAGCGCCAAGCATGTCATTAATACCTGCTGCATGACTGGCATTAACATGAGCATTTTCTTTGCCCTTTGATAAGGTATTTTGAACCCGCTCACTGGCAGCTTGAAGCTCTTCAATGACATGTTGAATTTCTGTTGTCGATGCTTGAGTTTTGGATGCCAAAGAACGAACCTCATCAGCGACCACCGCAAATCCTCGTCCTTGTTCACCCGCTCTAGCCGCCTCAATAGCCGCGTTTAGCGCTAACAAGTTAGTTTGTTCTGCAATGCTTTTAATCACATTCAATATAGAGCCGATATTGTTGGCTTTTTGACTTAGCTCCGTCGCTTCTTGTCCAGCATTATCCATTTCTGCGGCAAGACCTTTAGCATTATTTGCATTGGCTGTGATTTCTTGTTGGCAATGATTGCTGTTCTTTGTAAGCTCGCCAAACAATTCACGTATCGTAGTATCATCCCGCGATGTGGACATTTCAGACAGCTCATTTGCTATGTTTAATTGTTGACGATTGTGATCCAACCAACGATCACAGAGCTTGTCTAAACTGCTTTTTAAATGATCGAGCAACTTTTGGATAGGTTGAACGTCAATGGAGGGAGCTTCCACTTTCTCTTCCACAATGACGGGTACCTTGTCAGCGTTCGATAAACGTAGCAAGAAAAAAGCCCAAGCAATCGTCAATAGCAGTGTCAGTGTGGTGGGGAGCCACACGACAACGGGCTGATTGACTTGTTGAAACGCAGATTCCCTTTGATTTCCCAAACGTTCCATTTTATCGGCAGGAAATTGATTGGTTATCAGTAAATTCACCATTTCTTCACTGGCCTTCCAATAGTCTGTCCAGGCCTTTTGTCTCTCTACGGGAAGTTCATTGAGCGTTTTGCTATGGAGACTCTTCGCTTGCCTAAGCAGTTCAGGATTTTTCAGGGATGCAGAGGCTTCTAACATCCAATGGGTTTTATAAACGCCATCATGGTGGTTTGGGGGTTGGCTAGTAAAGTACACCGCTAGGGATAGAGCCACAAAAGCACCTAAAAAGGCCCATACGTGACGAGCCCCCAATACCTTCAATGAATTTTGCGACATTTTGACCTCTAAGTGATCACTACTACTCCTTAACTATAGATCAAAATACAAAAGGGCGTTAATTAAACGCCCTTAGGATTAAGCCTGATGCACAGTAATTTGTTGGAAAGGAATGCCCCAACCATTAGCATTAGCGGCATCAACCGCTGCTTTTTGCAAAAACCGATGAATTCTGAAGTAATCTTCAGCTACCGCACCGGTAAAGCCAACAATGACTTTATAGTCCAATGAGGAGGCGGCCGCCTTATCAAATTCAAAGCCGAAATAGGTTTTATGCTCGTTATAGGGGCTGGCTTTCAGAGCGTCTAAAATGGCTTTTTTGAATACGGGTAATATCTCATTGATATCCGCTTGATGACTATAATCAATGCCAAACACTTCATATACCGTAAATCCATTGGATAAATTTCGTGGTCGACGCTCCAAGAATTGGCTGGTTTGATAATGGTAAATGGATCCACCAAAGTCAACATGAACCGTTTCCGGACTTTGTCTCTTCACTTTTCCAAAGGCATTATCCTCTAACATTACAACGTCACCTACTTTTGTGGGAAACAAGGGCTCGCCCTTTTGTAGTGGTCTAGAATGAAGATCTGCAATATGAGTGATAGGAATTCGTAATTCTGTATCAAGAGCCGGGTTATGTAGCCTTGAATAGATGTCAATCTCTTGAACAATCCATTGTATACCTTCAAATTTGATGACTTCACCTTGACGCACTGAGCCAAGATTTAACACGGTTCTTATCTCAACCAAATATTGTGGAATCGCGTCCTTCAAACTGATGAGTGCGGCCACTACGACTAACACTGAAATTACAAGAAGCAGCCACTCAGAAAATGCATAGAGCACGACTAGATAACCAAGTGTTGCACAGCTGATGGATAAAAAGCGCTTGGTTAAACTAATCAATCGTTCGGCTAAAACAAGTCGTCGTTGGGTTTTTCTCTTATTGATAATCCAAATGGGTATTTTGCATAGAAAGCTGATGATTTGATAAATCAGCATCGCTGACAAAAATGCCAACAGTAGATGCAACAGCATACTTACTACGGTTGTTTTGAGGATGGTTCCCAAATTTTCCCAGAGAGGATTTTCTGTTTCTAACAGTGTATTAAGTTCATTATTCGTTAACGTCAGTTTTTGTTTGGCAGAAGTTAAACGTGAGTTGGCAGAGGCGACTAGCTCTTTAAGTTTTTGGGAGACTCTTTTATCAGAGACTATGTTTTGATTTTCGTTTAAGCTTTCAAGAGCCTTAGTCAATTCATCGACGCGCGACTCCCAAAGTGCCTGTTCCGTTTCTAGCTCCTCGATTTTTCTAGGCCGTTCACTCAAATCTCTCATTTGACCTAATAATGGCTCTACTATTGCTTGCAGATCTTTCCGCCAGTCAAATTCTTCTTTTATAGGTGTTGGTTCAACGTATAATTTGGCTTTGCCGGCGGCAATAGTTACAAATTCTTCTTCAAGCCCTTGAATAATATCTTCAACTGCAGCCAATTCCTCTTTAATTTGGCGCTCTTGTAAAATGCTGGAGGCATCTTTTAAGCGTTCATTGATAATCTTTTTTTCTGCCTTCTTAGCATCCAGTGTTTCATGAATGCTGACTAAACGCTCCTCAATAGTTAGCTCAGAAGTTGTCTCATCAATGGGTTGCGCGAATACAGAAAAAGACAGGCATACCGTTAAAATAGCTAACACTCTGATTATCATTTGGTAACCTCGTCAAACCAATGTAATTTACGGTGCAAATTAACCACGCCACCAATAATTAATAAGGTTGGTGCTGTGACTTGTTGTTGACTCACGTCATCGGCTAATGCGGCCAGAGTCGATACGACGACTTTTTGTTGATCGGTTGTACCCTTTTCCACTAAAGCAGCAGGGGTAGTAGATTCTCTGCCATTATCTATCAACCCCATACAAATATCCTTCAAGTGCACCAAACCCATATAAAATACCAACGTTTCATTAGGGTTGAGTAAGCTCTTCCAGTCCAGTTCTAAGCGGTTATTTTTAGTATGCCCCGTGATAAAACGAACAGACTGTGCATAATCCCTATGAGTCAGAGGGATGCCAGCGTAAGCGGCACAACCTGATGCGGCGGTAATACCAGGAATCACCTCAAAATTGATGGCATGTTGATGCAGCAACTCAATTTCTTCCCCACCTCTCCCAAAAATAAAAGGATCGCCTCCTTTCAAACGCAGTACGGTTTTTCCTAAGCGAGCATATTTTAAAAGAGTTTGATTGATTTCCAGTTGCGGTAGCGTATGTTGTTGGCGCTGCTTACCTACATAAATCAACTCTGCCCTTGGATTAACCAATGCCATGATCTCTTGGCTAACTAAACGATCATATAAAATCACGTCAGCCATTTGCATAATACGTAATGCTTTTACAGTTAGCAAATTTGGGTCGCCAGGCCCTGCTCCCACTAAAAAAACTTTGCCATGTTCGCTAGATGTTTTCTCGAAAAAAAAATGGCTGCAAGCATATGTGGTATACATATGCCATTTTAGGGTTGATACATTTGCCTCACCATGAATATAAAAAGGCTGCTTGAGAGGTTGATCTAACGCTTGATAATCCGTTAGTGAGCCCATGAAGATAGCTTGATAAGCATCAAGTGCTAGGTCATTTCTCTTGAGGCAATGAATATTTTTCGATTCAAGTAGTTGCAGAAAGGTTTCATCATTTTGAGGAGTCAATGCGCTAACATTGGCTCCCATTTGAAGAAGATCATTGGCGATATCAATCAATACCGGCGCATTCCCCAGTAACAAACAGTTCGACTGAGACCACTCCAGCAAAAAGCTCATGCTATAGCTGAGTCACATTGCCCATATAGGGTTGCAAGGCGTTTGGTATTGAAATGGTTCCATCCGCTTGCTGATAATTTTCAATGACTGCTAGCAAGGTTCGTCCTACGGCTAAACCTGAACCATTTAATGTGTGTACAAACTCCGTTTTTTGAGTTTCATTATTTCGGTAACGAGCTTTCATCCGCCTTGCTTGGAAGTCCCCACAATGGCTGCATGAAGAAATTTCTCTATAACAATTTTGTGACGGCACCCATACTTCCAAATCATAGGTTTTCTTGGCTGAAAAACCCATATCTCCGGTACAAAGCAATAATTTTCGATAAGGTAGCTCTAGCTTTTGCAAAATTGCCTCAGCGTGTTGGGTCAGTGCTTCTAAGGCAGCCTCACCCTCTTCTGGTTTTACAATTTGAACCAATTCGACTTTTTCAAATTGATGCTGACGGATAAGACCTCGAGTGTCTTTGCCGTAGCTACCCGCCTCGCTACGAAAACAAGGTGTATGGGCAACAAAACGCATGGGTAGCATATCTTCAGAAATAACTTGATCATTGACTAAGTTCGTTAATGGAACTTCAGCCGTTGGAATTAAGTAAAACTCACGCTCATCATTCAGTTTAAACAAATCTTCTTCAAACTTTGGTAGTTGGCCTGTTCCAAACAATGCCCCACTGTTGACAATAAACGGTACCGCAATTTCTTCATAGCCGTGTTCTTGTGTTTGCACATCGAGCATAAATTGAATCAAAGCACGTTGCAGTCGAGCCAAAGGTCCTTTCAAAATTGAGAAACGAGCACCAGACATTTGGCTAGCCGTTTCAAAATCTAAACCATATCGCTGTCCAAGATCGACGTGATCTTGGGTGGTGAACTCCATTGTTCTCGGCTCACCCCAACGTGAAATTTCAACATTATCGTTTTCATCTTTGCCAACAGGCACATCCTCAGAAGGGATGTTAGGCATTAAATACATTAATTGATTCATGGAGGCTTGCAGATCTTTCAATTGTTCTTCCGCTGCAGCTAGAGTTTCTTTATCTTGATCCATGGCCGCCAAAATAGGTGCTATATCTTTACCAGCGGCTTTAGCTGCCCCGATCTCTTTTGAGCGAGTTTTGCGCTCTTGTTGTAGACGCTCGGTTTCAACTTGCACGGTTTTTCGCTCTGATTCAATAGCCTGGATGGCCGACACATCAAGTTCAAAGCCCCTAGTGCGTAGTTTTTCAGCTAAGGCAGCGGTCTCATTACGTAAAAGTTTTGGGTCTAGCATAGAAGAAATCCAGTGTTGATCGCATTGAAAAGCGCCCAATTGTACACTACTTCGGCTTAATATGGCAGTTCATGGAGAGCTATATTAAGCCTATGATTTCACGGATTTTATCAATATTTTGTCGAATAATAACCAGCTCGCCAGTGGCGCTGATTGCATTAAGAGACGGTGGTAGTTTTTTGTACGAATCTAAAGTGGTTATTGGTGGCAAATCATTTCTGGGCGATTGATGCATCACTGTCGAGTAGATAGCCAAATTGATAACATCCACCATCGCTAATTCATTGCTTCCAGTCACGCTCCACTTGCCACAAGTTTGAATGATTTCGATCAGGTACTTATCTAAGCCCCATTTATTTAACACGATGGTCCCTACGGATTTACTGTAGGTTTTACACAATTGCAGATAGGTTTTCTTATCGGGGGTATTTTTTTCATCAAAAGCCGACAAAATTGCCAATGTCCCAATATCCGTTAATATACTGGCCGTCATTGCCTCCTCGGCAGGCTTAAAGCCTAATTTCATGGCTAAAAATTGGCTCATAGCCGCTTTGCAAAGCATTCTGCGCCAGGAAATTGTAAACAGCTTCTTTAGCATGGGGTTACGTAAGACAAACAAACTTTTCACACTATGAGCCATGACTAAATTACCGATGGCAGGCAGCCCCATCATTGAAAGCACGGCTTCAATGGTCTTAGGTGGTACCGCACGGCGATACAAGGGACTTGTTGCATGTTTTAATAGCAGAGCCGAAAGACTTGGATCTAATCGAATCAATTGTGCAATTTTTTGATTGTCGATCGTTGGTGAACCAATCGCTTGGCGTATTTTAAGTGTTATTGACGGCAAACTCGGCAATTGGTCTTGGTCTGAAATCACTTTTTCAATGACAGATTTATAAACTTGATAGTGTTTGTCGACCATCGTATGCTCGTTTGTTATCTTGTTGTTAAATCATTATAGATCAAAGGGGCAAAATCATGAAAACTCGCGCAGCAATTGCTTGGGAAGCCGGAGAACCTTTATCCATTGAAGAGATTGAATTAGAGGGGCCTAAACAAGGAGAAGTTCTGCTAAGAATGGTCGCCACAGGAGTTTGCCATACTGACGCTTATACACTTTCAGGAGCCGACCCAGAAGGTATTTTCCCCAGCATACTGGGTCACGAAGGCGGCGCCATTGTTGAAGAAGTGGGGCCAGGAGTTACATCAGTTACTGTAGGCGATCATGTGATTCCTTTATACACACCTGAATGTCGGCAATGTAAATTCTGCTTATCGGGAAAAACCAATCTCTGCCAAGCGATTCGATCAACACAAGGAAAAGGCTTAATGCCCGATGGTAGCTCTCGTTTCTCAAGTAATGGCATGACAATCTACCACTATATGGGAACCTCAACATTTTCTGAGTACACCGTTGTCCCTGAAATTGCTGTCGCCAAAATCAATAAAAATGCACCTTTAGATAAAGCCTGTTTATTGGGATGTGGCATCACCACAGGTATTGGTGCGGTGCTCAATACAGCTAAAGTTGAACCGGGTGCAACTGTTGCGGTATTTGGTTTAGGAGGCATTGGCTTAAGCGTTATACAGGGAGCCGTTATGGCTAATGCCGGTCGAATTATTGCAATCGACATTAACAAAGATAAATTTGAAATGGCGACGCAGTTAGGCGCTACGGATTGTATTGACCCAAATGATTATGGAGAACCCATTGTTGATGTGATTGTTGAGTTGACCGATGGCGGAGTCGATTACTCGTTCGAGTGCATTGGAAATGTCAATGTTATGAGACAAGCCTTGGAATGTTGCCACAAGGGTTGGGGTGAGTCGATTATTATTGGTGTAGCAGGCAGTGGCGAGCAAATCAGTACCCGCCCTTTTCAATTGGTGACAGGTCGAGTGTGGAGAGGTACCGCTTTTGGTGGCGTAAAAGGTCGAACCGAATTACCCGATTATGTCGAGCGCTACTTAAAAGGCGAAATTAAAATTGATCCAATGGTAACTCATACTTTTGCACTCGATGATATTAACAAAGCCTTTGATCTTATGCATGAAGGCAAAAGTATTCGATCTGTGATTACCTTTTAGGGGAGTGAAATGGAATTAATCGCGCAATATCGAAGTTTTGGTGGCTGGGTAAAACGCTATAGACATTGGTCTGAGATTTTAAAATGTTCAATGGTGTTTGGAATTTATCTGCCACCACAAGCAGAGCATTCAAATGTTCCCCTACTCTACTGGCTATCTGGCTTGACCTGTACGGATGAAAATTTTATGCAAAAAGCGGGGGCTCAACGTGCGGCAAGTGAACACGGCATTGCGATTGTTTGTCCTGACACTAGCCCTCGAGGCTGCGACTTGCCCGATGAAGATAAGGATTATGATTTAGGCACTGGCGCCGGCTTCTATCTCAATGCTACTCAGATGCCATGGGCTGAACACTATAAAATGTATGACTACATTAAGGATGAGCTACCCCGTCTCCTGATGGAGGGCTTCCCGCTTCAAGACAAGTCGAGTATCAGCGGCCATTCAATGGGCGGGCATGGCGCATTAGTGCTCGGGTTATCTAATCCAGATCAATTTGAATCAATGTCTGCTTTTGCCCCCATTTGCTGTCCAAGCCAGTGCCCTTGGGGCATAAAGGCCTTTAGTCAATATCTGGGGGATGACAGAAATAACTGGAAAAAATACGATGCAAGTACTTTAATAGAGTTAACAGACAAGAAGTTGCCTCTTTTGATTGATCAAGGCATGGATGACGAGTTCTTGACTAAACAATTAAAGTTAGATGAGTTTATGGAGCGACTAAAAGCCGTTAACTACCCAGTTCAGGTGGATCGACACGACGGTTACGATCATAGTTATTTTTTTATTGCGAGTTTCATTGATAAACATATAAGCTTTCATGCGAAATATCTAAAAACAGTATGATTTTGGGGTTGTCATTATGCTTAAATTACAATTTGTGGATGGTAGCCGTGAAAGCTTTTGGTTGGCGCAAAAAAAGCTGACTGTAGGAGCTGATCCTTCCAATGATCTAGTCATCAAAGACCCCAAAGTGGCCCCCTTTCACCTTGAAATTCATAAGCATGAAGAAGATTATTATGTTGTTCAATGCGAAGAGCAGCGAATCCTCATTAATAAAATACCTATCAAGCGATCAACCACTCCCGTTCATGCAGACGATACAATTTTAATTGGCTCAACGGAATTACGTTTTATAGAGCCAAAAGGACAAGGGCAGGCAAAAGCTTCCAACCAACAAAAAACTTGGGGCTTGGAGATAAAAGCCAGTTGGTCAAAGCAATCCGTCTTTCCCATACACGGAGTCACTACTATTGGCCGGGATGATGATTGTGATATTACCGTACCGGTATCACACCTCTCTCGAAAGCATGCCACGCTTGAGGTTGTTGGCGATTCCATTTTAGTAAAGGATTTACAATCGACTAATGGCACCCACTTAAATGGTGCCCGTGTAACCGAAGCTTACGCTAAAGCAGGCGATAAATTAAAGTTTGATGTCGTTACATTCACTGTGATTGGCCCCGATGAAAAGGCAACCGATAAAACGGTAGTCAGGCAGTCAGCCACAAGCAACGCCGCCAAAACACAACCGAGGCCAAAACAGCCGCCAAAGCCTAGAGATGAACCCTCACAAGCACAAGCTTTGAAAAAAATACAGCTATCTGACCTACCACCGCCCGAAAAGAATTATCAAAAGCTCTATCAAATTTTGGCAATTTTAGGGGTGTCTGTGGTGATTGCAATCGGGGTAATTTATTTGATTTCTTGATATCAATTTAAAATATGGCTTTTTATAGGTAAAAAAAGAAAATGATATGCTTTTTTTAAGCAAGCCTTGCCAACCATAATGCCAATGCCACCATTAAAAGACTAGCTATTGGCGATAATAGCCCATACATTAAGGCCAACTTAACATAACCCTGTTGCCAAAGTATCACGGTTTCTAATGAGAACGTTGAAAAAGTCGTGAGACTACCCAAAAAGCCAACCATTAGCACTAAGCGCCAGTGATCACCCAATTGCCATTTTTCTAACACAAAAACATAACAAAGCCCCACTAAAAAAGCTCCCAACACATTGGCAGAAAAGGTCGCCCAAGGAAATTGTCCATTGGTACCCGTAAAAGGCAGCCATAAATTGAGCAAATGCCGCAAGCTCGCACCGATACTAGCCCCTACAATAACGGCTAGCCACATCATTTCTCTGAATCCAGCTGCTTTAGAAAATTCAATTTTTCTTTGATTTTCATTTCCAAGCCTCGCTCGGTGGGTTGATAATAAATAGTTCCTCTCAACTCTTCGGGAAAATAGTTTTCACCTGCAGCGTATGCATGCGGTTCATCATGGGCGTATCGATAGGTTTTGCCATAACCCATCGTTTTCATCAACTGCGTTGGGGCATTTCTAAGGTGTATGGGTACGTCAAAATCCGGCTCGGATTGACAGTGAGCTTTCGCTTGTTTGAAGGCCTTATAGACCGCGTTGCTTTTGGGCGCGCAGGCTAAATAAATAATAGCTTGAGCAATGGTTAACTCCCCTTCGGGGCTGCCCAAACGTTCTTGAACAGACCACGCTTCCATCGCCAGAGTCAGTGCTCTCGGATCGGCATTACCAATATCTTCACTGGCCATTCGAACGACACGTCTAGCAATATATAAAGGGTCGCAGCCACCTTCAATCATTCGCATAAACCAATATAGCGAGGCGTCTGGGTCTGAGCCTCTAACGGATTTGTGCAACGCTGAAATTTGCTCGTAAAATATATCGCCCTGCTTGTCAAAGCGTTTGGTTTCATTGGCCATGACCTCACGCACAATATTCATATTAATAGCAGTATCGCTGAGATCAGCACAGCGCTCAAGTAAATTGTAGGCACGTCGAAGATCGCCTTGAGAAGCCTTCGCCAACACTTCTAAAGCTTCTTGCTCAATACTGACTTCATCATTTAAACCTCGGCTCGATGCAATCGCTAACGATAAAGCTCTTTGGATTTCTTCTTGTTCAATGGATTTTAATACATAAACTCGAACCCTAGACAACAAAGCGTTGTTTAACTCAAAGGATGGGTTTTCCGTCGTTGCACCGATAAAGGTAATCACACCCTCTTCAACAGAGGGTAAAAAGGCATCTTGTTGTGCTTTATTAAAGCGGTGAACTTCATCAACAAATAAAATGGTTGGCCCATTAAACTGGCGAGCTTTATCAATCGCTGCACGAATATCCTTAACACCAGCTAATACCGCTGACAAAGTAATAAACTGAGCGTCAGTTTGATCCGCCAATAAATAGGCCATTGAGGTTTTGCCAACACCTGGCGGCCCCCAGAGCACGAATGAATGCAGACGCTGTTTGACTATGGCTTCATAAAGTGGCTTAGAGGGTTGTAGTAAGTGTTGTTGGCCAATATATTCTTCAATTGTTTGGGGCCGCATTCGCGCGGCCAGGGGCACACTATTGGTCATCATGAATGACATCAACCCCATCAGGGATCTTGAAGTCAAAAACAGCGCTTGGAATTGCTTGATTTTTTTCTGTGATGTTTAAATCGATCTTAGTCAGTTGATCAACATTATCCAATATAGCCATGTGCTTCACGTCACCACCTTGATAGATAACCGTCAACTTTTTAAAAAAATGACCATCACGCCTGGGTAACAATTCAAAAGTTTGGGATTTCCCATCCGCGACTTGAGAAATTTTATAATCCGTTTGTAGAGTACTTAGATCCGCCGTTAATAACCAAATCGGCGCATCGTTTTTATTTTTGTCATAGCGTTTTTCTGTGACTTGTTCTAAATCGGGATCATAAAGCCAAACCACATCCTTGTTAGCAACGACCAATTGCGGGTATGGGTTGGTTGTTT
This sequence comes from Polaribacter sp., assembly GCA_964226685.1. GTDB lineage: Bacteria > Pseudomonadota > Gammaproteobacteria > Pseudomonadales > Cellvibrionaceae > CAXQRU01. Next base: position 16,201 of record CAXQRU010000134.1, read on the forward strand.
CCCAACGAAAAAGACCTGGACGCTGAAGCATAAACTCACCAGAGGTCTCCTGTAATGCAACACCCTGATCATCAATAACCACTTGCTCAAAGGTGCCCTTCAAGGTTTTCACCGTTTTTAATTTATCATACAGTGCTTGTGTGGCTTCCTCAGCCACCGCAGAAATAGATAAAATACACATAAGGGCAATGCTAAACAATTTCATAAATTCTACTCAGGAGCTGGTGGTGCCAAGACTTCACGGGAACCATTGTGCCCCATTTCACTGACCACGCCAGCCGCCTCCATGGTTTCAATAATACGCGCGGCTCGGTTGTAGCCAACACGCAGTTTTCGCTGAACGGATGAAATCGAAGCTTTACGCGTTTTGGTCACAAAGGCTACTGCTTCATCGTACAGCGGGTCTGATTCTTCGCCCTCACCGTCTTCCCCTTCGGTTGCCAGGCCGGGAACAGGAATACTATTGGTGCTCTCATCTATGACACCCTCAAGATAATTCGGTTCACCACGAGATTTCCAGTCACTGACCACGCGATGAACTTCATGATCATCCACAAAAGCCCCATGAACACGGGTCGGAACGCTGGTTCCTGGAGGTAAATAGAGCATATCCCCATGGCCGAGCAATTGTTCAGCACCACCTTGATCCAAAATGGTACGGGAATCAATTTTAGAGGAGACCTGAAAAGCAATACGACTTGGCACATTAGCTTTGATAAGTCCCGTAATCACATCGACAGAGGGCCTTTGTGTGGCAAGGATTAAGTGAATACCCGCCGCTCGAGCTTTTTGAGCAATTCGCGCAATCAATTGCTCTACCTTCTTGCCAACAATCATCATCATATCGGCAAATTCATCAATGACGATGACAATAGCGGGTAAACGCTCCAAAGGCGGCGCTTCAGCAATATCCTCACCTGCTGTAAACTCTTGCTCAGGCCTCCACAAAGGGTCTTTTAAAGGTTCGCCCCTAGCCTCGGCTTCAGATACTTTTCGGTTATAGCCCGCTAAATTTCTCACACCCAAAGTAGCCATCAAACGATAACGTCGCTCCATTTCACCCACGCTCCAACGCAAACCGTTAGCAGCGTCTTTCATATCGGTGATCACGGGTGTTAACAAGTGGGGGATACCCTCGTAAACGGATAATTCAAGCATCTTGGGATCGACTAATATAAGGCGAACTTCTTGCGGAGTCGATTTATACAACAAGCTCAGAAGCATGACATTAACCCCAACAGACTTACCCGAGCCCGTGGTTCCTGCGACCAACAAATGCGGCATTTTGGCAAGGTCGGCCACAATGGGCGCCCCAGAAATATCGTGCCCAAGAGCCATGGTAAGTGGCGATTTGGCCTCATCATAAACCTCTGAAGCTAATACCTCGCTTAAACGCACAATGTTTCTGTGTTCATTGGGAATTTCAATACCGACTACTGATTTGCCAGGTATCACTTCGACCACACGCACACTGATCACGGCTAAGGAGCGAGCTAAATCTTTTGCCAAATTAGTAATACGACTAACCTTCACCCCAGCCGCTGGCTGAATTTCAAATCGAGTGACTACAGGGCCAGGCATCACCGACTCGACGCTGGCAGTGATGCCAAAATCGGCCAATTTGAGTTCCAATAAGCGCGACATCGCCTCGAGGGATTCTTTTGAATACCCTTTTTGGTTTTCTTTATTCACTGGATCTAGTAAGCCAATGGCCGGCAATTCACCCGTAGAGGGCACCTCAAACAGTTGCTTTTGTCGCTCGCTCTCGGCTCGTTTACTCAGAACTGGTTTGGGTTTTGGTTCGGCAATGGTCGGGGCTATTCTATGCTCTTGTTTAGATTTTTGTTTATCGACTTTTTCTCTTCTCGCAATCAGAGATGATTGCGCAATTTTCGCTTCTTGTTTTTTCTGCTTCCAATCAGAAGCAAACTCACTCATTTTTGAAATGGCTCCAAGGGTCTTTTCACCCATAAAATCCATCAGCTTAAACCAGGATAGGTCGGTAAAAATAGTTAAACCAAACAAGCCTATCGCCACCAGTAATAATACGGCGCCCACAAAACCAAAAGCGCCTTCCACAGAAGAGGCGACCGCTTCGCCAAGAATGCCTCCATCAGAATGTGGTAAAGGGCTATTCAACGTTCCGGTTTTTAAAAAAATCAGGCCCGTGCCAGCAATTAAAACCAGAAAGAGACCGACCAATCGCAACCCTAATAACAAACCATCAAAAAGTTTATCCTCATTTCTTTCTAAGAAGATACACCAAGCGCGATAAGCCAGCATAAATGGGAACACAAATGCCATGTAACCAAATAACAATAAGAAAACATCGGCAACCCATGCACCGGCTGGCCCCATCAGATTTCTCACATCCCCTGAGACAGAACCTGTAGTTCGCCAGCCTGGATCATCGATAGAAAAACTGGCCAGCGCGAAAAGTAGGTATAAACACACCGCCACAGAAGCAATCAATGTACCTTCTTTTATGATTTTCACGAGAAGCTTCTTAGAGCTTGTATGAGACGTGCTAGCTGCTGTTTTCAAAGTAAACCCGCTATTGATTAATGAACCGTAAAACACAATAATGAGTATCATATTGTAATGATTGCCAAAGAATTTACCAGACATCATTCTTCTTTTTAGTTCTCACACTAAGGTTATTTTATGAGCAGCGCCAAACATCATCGTTTAATTATTCTTGGATCTGGCCCAGCGGGTTACACCGCAGCCATCTATGCAGCCAGGGCAAATTTAAAACCTATTGTCATTACAGGCATGCAGCAAGGTGGTCAATTAACAACCACAACCGAAGTGGAAAATTGGCCAGGTGGCGTTGCCGATCTACAAGGCCCAGATTTAATGGTACAAATGCAACAACATGCTGAGCGCTTTGAAACTGAAATTATTTTCGACCACATCAATAGTGTCGATCTAGCCAGCCGCCCCTTTGTGCTCAACGGGAATGATACCTACACTGCTGACGCATTAATCATTGCAACGGGTGCCTCTGCTCAATATTTAGGCTTGGAATCCGAGAAGCGCTTTATGGGCAAAGGCGTTAGTGCATGCGCCACCTGTGATGGCTTTTTTTATAGAGATAAACCCGTCGCGGTGATTGGTGGTGGCAACACAGCGGTAGAGGAAGCTTTGTATCTTTCTAATATTTGTAAAGAAGTCATCCTAGTCCACAGAAGAGACTCCTTGAGAGCAGAAAAAATTCTCCAAGATAAGCTGTTTGCTAAAGAAAAAGATGGCAATGTTAAAATCATGTGGCATACCACTCTCGATGAGGTGCTCGGTGATGACTCTGGTGTTACTGGTGTTCGACTTCGCAGCACACTGGATGAAAGTACTCAAGATATTGATGTTCATGGTGTTTTCATCGCTATCGGCCACAAACCCAATACGGATATGTTCAAGGGGCAATTGGACATGAAAGATGGCTATATCGTCGTTAACAGCGGCCTTCATGGTAATGCAACTCAAACCAGTATCGAAGGCGTTTTTGCAGCGGGTGATGTGGCCGATCATATTTACCGTCAGGCCATTACCTCAGCGGGTTCAGGGTGTATGGCTGCTCTAGATGCTGAGAAATTTTTGGATAAATAATTTTTCATGGTGCCATGGCTAGCTCATGGGAAACCTAGTTTCCCAGCACCGGAAAACGCTTTAGATGACCCAAACGGTCTTTTGGCTGCCGGTGGTGAGCTAAGCCCAGAATGGTTGATTGCTGCTTATCAGCAAGGCATTTTCCCTTGGTTCAGTGATGATCAACCGATATTATGGTGGTCACCCGCGCCAAGGGCTGTTTTTCTACCCAAAGAGTTTCATGTAAGTCGGAGCTTGCGAAAGCTTCTTAAAAAAGGCTCCTTCAAGATATCTGTCAACATGGCTTTTCCTGAGGTGATTCATCAATGTGCCACCACTCGAGAGCAGCAAGGCACATGGATTAATCAAGAAATGATTGAGGCCTACACCGAATTACATGCACAGGGTTTCGCTCACTCCTTTGAGGTATGGCAAGACGATGTTCTAGTCGGTGGTATTTATGGACTAAGTTTAGGCCGTATATTTTTTGGTGAGTCAATGTTTTCTAAGGTCACCAATGCTTCCAAGGTCGCATTGGCCCATTTAATCAAATGGTTGCACGCCTGGGGTTACCCACTGGTGGACTGTCAGGTTTATAACCCACACCTGGGCAGTTTGGGGGCAGTTGAGATATCCAGAAATGATTTTGCTCGTGCCCTACTCCTCAATGTGGGCCCTTCGAGCCACGGCAATTGGCAAGCACGATGGTTAGATAACGATTATGAATGACAAAATCCCCTTAGAAGATTTGAGTTTTGCCAAAACAGCCGCGCATCCTTGCAGTTATCTAAAGGGAGAGATGGCCACCACACTTTTTATGCTGCCCAACCAAAGTATCGATAACACGGTTTATACAGCGTTGGCTGAATTTGGTTTTCGTCGTAGTGGTCGTCATATCTACAAACCCTTCTGCGGTGACTGCCAAGCTTGTATATCCGTGAGGGTTCCGACAAACGAATTCGAGCCAACCCGTAACCAAAAAAGAGTCATCAAAAAGAATCATGATATTGAGCAACGCTGGGTAAAATCCATCGACACTGAAGAGCACTATCAATTATTTGAAAAATATATTCGTTGTCGGCATCAAGATGGTGATATGTATCCAGCAAGTAAAGCGCAATTTCAGGACTTTTTGGTAAGAGGTGTGGATTGCACACAATATATAGAGTTTCGATTTGAAAATAAGTTGATGGCCTGTAGCGTGGTAGATGTCATTGAAAATGGCCTATCGGCTGTATACACCTATTTTGATCCAGATTACGATCACCGAAGCCCCGGCAAGCTCGCCATACTAAGCCTTATTGAACAGGCAAAACACAGAAAACTGCCCTATTTATATCTTGGTTACTGGATCAAAGAATGCGCCAAAATGAATTACAAATCGGATTATCGCCCGATGGAAATTCTAAGACAACATCAATGGCTGAGGGTTAATTAGCTTGAACAGCGATAAGCCCGTCTAGAGTTTCATAATGAGACCAATCTTCACGACAATCAGTCGTTTTTATATGAGACGTTGAACGCCACTTGATCTTTACAGGTAAGCCTTTTTCAAAGGCCATTAGAGCAATGGATTGATCGCTCTCAGAGGGCAATTGTAAATAACGTCGAGTCCCCTCAATAAGAATTGAGGAGTGACTATGATCACTCCACTTTAAAATTTCTACGATTCGCCCCGAACAACTCCCATCGGAATTAATAGCTGCTGTTGCTATCGATGAAAAGCTCAATAGTAAATAAAACAAGCTAGAGCGCATAATTTTGGCCTCAAAATGCGTGATCGAACAGTATAAAGCTTTAGAGAAATAAAATGCAAATTGCAATAAACATCAAGTAATTAGACATGATAATGAAGGTTAAATCTACCTTAAACACCTCGATATCAATTAATTTTCTTGGCTATTTTATCAATTTAGGGCAAAATGCACGGCTTTTAATGGCTCAAACAGAGGGTTTTAATGTCTAAAGAAGATAACATAGAATTGGACGGTGAAGTAATTGACACTCTTCCAAACACCATGTTTAGAGTGAAACTGGAAAATGGTCATGTCGTTACGGCTCACATTTCTGGCAAGATGCGCAAAAACTACATCCGAATTCTGACGGGCGACAAAGTTAAGGTTGAAATGACTCCCTACGATTTGTCAAAAGGTCGAATCACCTATCGCGCTCGCTAAGGCGAGCACTGATTTAACGCTTCAGTATTGCCTGGTCGTATAATTTCTATGGAGCACTGCATCCAAAGAAAGCTTGCCAGGCCCCCAGCACACCAATAACAGCAATAATAAACCAACAATCAGTTGCTGGTATATGGTGGCTATATCAACTCCAGGAAACATAGAAGACAAAGCTCCTAGATTAGCCATATCAATGTAAAATAGTAAACCAACGACATATAACACCAACAAGCCCAGCGCAGCAAACCTGGAAGCAAGACCTAACAAAATAAAAATTGGCATAACCAACTCAATCGAAGTTACGATGATTGCGCTCATTTCAGAACTTAAAAAAGCGACTGAGAACTGACTCTCAAATACGCTCAGACTTTCATTCCAGCGCTCAGAGATCAACTCTTTTTGAAATGCATCTCCAAGGGGGCTATCTGGGTTAATTAGCCTTGCCAAACCTCTTGTGAAAAATACAAATGCTAGATAAAAACGAGTTAACAGAAGAAAAAGGGGCTGAAAGGCAGACAAGACCGATGATAACAGGTGATTTAGCATTCGTATCGGCGACATAAGCGACAACCTATCTTATCGAGTGAATATAACCCTGGGTAAAGGCCTCCGTAAACCAGGAGGTAAAGTCAAAATCAGAACCCGCCTCTTCCAAAGCACTACCTATAGAGTAGCCTGAAATTAAAAGGTTTACCCAATTGAACTCTGAAACTGTAACCTCTTTTACCAAAGCTTTCCACTTTTTGCGCCAAATTATTGCAAATTCCCCTTCACCGGCTCGTAATTTTAATTGGGCTTGAGTCAAATCTAGCTCATCTTCTAGGTGCGCTTGATAAATCGAAACAATGGGGTATTGTGAAGAAAGCACTCGTAGGCCAGGAGCACAAATAAAAAAAGTGTTATCTAAATCACACTCTGCAAGCTGTAACAACTTCTCTGGACTTTGCTCATGATCAGCAGCGCGTTCACACTGATGAATTACCCAGTCAAGCCTGGCGACATCAGTCAAATAGGGAAATTCTGACAGCATGGGATAGTGCACAATAAATTCAGGTAGTTCGCTGCCCCACTCTCCCCAATCACCTTGTTTAAACGAGTACTTTTGCAAAAAATCTGACGCTAATGTTGATAGACGATGACCAATTAAACGGGAAAGAGTCGGAAAAGTATTCTCAATAACCTGCTGCGCTTGTAAATGCAGATTATTTTTATAGACGTCCATAGCTCTTGGAGGGAGGCTTTTTGAAGATCCAGAATAAATAGCTTGGATAAGTTCTTGTTGATAGTTCATCAAACATTCTCAATAAGCGCTTTAGCTTTCGCAGCCTCTGAGATCAAAACCGACCAATCAGGTATTTGAGTGTCCCACTCGATCAGTGTGGGCTTTGGGCCAAATAATGTCAAAGCATGCCGATAGAGTTGCCAAGTTTTATCTGCAACCGGCTGACTATGATCATCAATCATAATTTGATCTTTTGTTACTGGAGTACAACCAGCTAAATGAATCTCTCCAACATCGCTTGCACTAATTTCTGCTAACCATTTGCCAGCATATTCAAGGGCATCTTGATTGAGATTATGTGCATTGACGGCTAGATTGTTTAAATCCACCAATAAGCGACACTGTGTATTGTCACATAACTGATTAAGAAAATCGGTCTCCGAATAAATACTTTGATCAAAGCTCAAATAAGCCGATAAGTTTTCAACTAAAATCGCTCGACCTAAAATCTCCTGAACCCTTAAAATATTTGTCGTGGCGACATCAAGTGTTTCTTGATCAAAAGCAATTGGAAGCAAATCGCCTGAGTGAACGTCTTGCCCATCCAAACGGCTCCATGTAAAACACAAATGGTCTGATACCAACATTGGCTGATATCGATCGACTAGTCTTTTTAAAGAATTAAGCGCTTTAAGGGGTGCTGGCTGGATAGAACCGAGTCCCATGCTGGTTCCATGAATAGATAAGGGATAGCGCTCACAGACTTCGTCCAATACCGCCAGACTAGCGCCTCCATCCATAAAAAAATTTTCTGCATGTACCTCAACGAAATCGATACGAGCCGTTTCTGTAATGGCTTGCTTATAATGAGGGTGGCGTAGGCCAACCCCCACGAGTTGTTGAGCTAGCAAAAAGTTAACCTTGTTCTGCTAGTTTCTTTTTCGCTTCTTCTTTAGTTAAACCACCTAAAGCAGCACAAGTTCCAGCATCCACTAGCTTCCATTCACCGGGATCATTATCTACCGTTGATTGACTAGCACAGCTATGGGTTCCCGCAAGGTTAGCGCAATCATTTTGCCCAGCTTTTGCAACGCCATAGCATTTTTCTTTGCCGCCAGCCTGAGCGGTAGTAGATAGAGCGCCCAACGCGATAGCTGCAGCAATTGCAGTTGAAACAACAGCGTTCTTATTCATAAGTTTCCTCATTAGATGGTTATAAAATTGGTACTACTATAGAAAGGCTAAAATTCAAAAAGTTCCACGAGATCGGAAG
>CAXQRU010000135.1:0-21862 GCA_964226685.1 Polaribacter sp.
CTTTCCCTACACGACGCTCTTCCGATCTAAAACGCCCTGGAAATGTGCTGCGTTTTTTTGCTCACTGTATTAAACGGGCCGAAAAAGTTAAAGAGCCTACCATCAACCAAGCATTTGTCATCAAAGAGTTTATTGACTATACCGGCTTACCTGAAATTATATTGAGGGATGATCTACTGATTTCTGAGCAAGAGCTTGCTAATTTTTTTAAAGAGCGCATCAAAGGCCAAGATGACATTATTCTTCAATTAGCGACCATCGTGCAACTATTCAAAGCGGGCTTGAATGATCCAAGTCGACCCATTGCTACCTTATTATTTGCAGGGCCCACTGGTGTAGGTAAAACAGCGGCCACTAAAGCCTTGGCTGAGTATTTTTTTAGTGCTGGGCAGAAGAAGAATCCACTGTTCACATTAGATATGAGTGAGTTTCAGCATCCCTGGCAAATTGAACGGTTAATTGGCAATACAACAAGCCCCAGTAAACTCATTAGTCACGTAAGAAACCAGCCCTTCTCTGTCATCTTGCTGGACGAAATTGAAAAAGCTCATGCGAGTGTTTTTGATATGTTGCTCACTTTATTGGATGAGGGAGTGATCACCGATCGCAATGGCCGCTTAACGGATTTTCGTTCATGCATCATTATTATGACCAGCAACCTCGGTGTCCAAAGTCAAAACTCCCTTGGCTTTGTCAATCAAAATGATAAGCAAGTCAGCGTCAGTGCCATAAAGCAACATTTCCGCCCCGAGTTTTTTAATCGCTTAGACCAAGTATTATGTTTTCAAGCACTAAGCAATGAATCCATTGTAAATATTACCCAACGAGAGCTGGATCTTCTTCACCAAAGAGATCGAATCCAACAACAAAATATTCGGCTTAACTTCACCAAAAATTTGGTTAACTTCATTGCCCAAAAGGGGTTTAGCCAAGCTTATGGTGCCCGTCCGATTCAAAGAGCAATTCAAAAGTATATTGTCACCCCGCTTGCTCACTATACAATGAATAACCTCGACCATAGGCATTTAAACTTAGACCTTATTGACGGCCAAGTTGTTATCTCCAATAAGCCTTAACCCGGCGTATTGTATGTTGGGTTAACAGGTCAACGATCCATTTCCTGGCGTCGTTTTTGATCAGCGTCTTGCAGCATACCCTCTACAGCCTTAGCTTTATCTAAGGCCTGCTTCTGAGTGGCTGTTAGAACTCCACCACTTTCCTCAGCTTTTGGTTCGGTGCTATTTTCGACCCGAGGCTCAGGATCACTGCAACCAAAGGTAAACAACACCAATAATATTAAGTAATATTTCATACTACACCCCCATAGGTTAACTTTTCAGGATTAAGTAGTTCTTGTAATTCTTCTTTAGAATATTGAGTCATTTCTTCGGCTACATCGATAACTGAACGCTGTTCTTGATACGCTCTTTTAGCAATTTCAGCGGCCTTATCGTACCCAAGCAATGGATTTAACGCTGTAACCAAAATGGGGTTTTTATACAATATTTCTTGTAATTTTTGCTCATTAATTGAAAAACTCTCAATGGCTTTATCCGCTAGCAATCGCGAAGAATTACCCAACAATTCAATGCTATCTAAGATATTGTAAGCAATCATTGGTAACATCACGTTTAATTCAAAATTACCCGACTGACCACCTATAGAAATGGCAGTGTCATTACCAATGACCTGGGCGCAAGCCATAGCAACAGCTTCTGGTATAACCGGGTTGACTTTTCCTGGCATAATCGATGAGCCAGGCTGCAATGGCTCCAAAAATATCTCGCCCAGCCCTGCCAGCGGGCCTGAATTCATCCAACGCAAATCGTTGGCAATTTTCATGATTGAGACAGCCGTAGTCTTTAGCACGCCAGACAACGCGACAATCGTATCTTGGGAACCAATTGCGGCAAAATAATTATCCGTCGGTACAAAAAATACGCCCGTTAAATCACTCAATTTCTTATGAAATAAAGGCACAAAATCGGGTTGTACATTGATACCAGTACCGACTGCAGAACCGCCTTGCGCCAACATGTGAAGGCTTGGCCGTAAATTATTGAGCAGGTGAATATCATGCCGAATTTGAGCAGCCCAACCTAGCAACGCTTGATCCATTCGAATCGGCATAGCGTCCATTAGGTGTGTGCGTCCAGTTTTGCAAAATTTTTTCAAGCGGCTCGCTTTTAACTCGATCACATCCAATAAGTGATTTAATGCTGGCAGTAAATGATGATGCAATTGCAGCGCTGAACTCACATGAATTGCACTGGGAATAACATCATTGCTACTCTGACCATAGTTCACGTGGTTATTGGGGTGAATCGACTCTCCCGACAAGCGGCTTGCCAGCGTAGCAACGACTTCGTTGACATTCATGTTGGTACTGGTACCTGAACCGGTTTGAAAAACATCAACTGGAAAGTGATCCATTAATGATTCTTCACTTAACAATTGCTCGCAAGCCTGCTCAATAGCATTTGCCTGAGCATCAGTGAGGCACTCAAGTTCACCATTGGCACGCACTGCAGCGGTTTTGATCATTAGCAATGCACGAATAAACGGCTTGGGCAGCGTTCGTCTACTAATCGGGAAATTATTGATTGCCCGCTGAGTTTGAGCACCGAACAAAGCATTTTCGGGTACATGAACCTCCCCTAAACTGTCTTTTTCAACCCTTACTTTATTCATTACAAAAACCCTCTAAAACAATTTTTCCAATGGCCCGCCCCTGCTCGATAAAAGCATGAGCACGACGCAAATTTTGAGCATTTATTTCGCCGTAATGCTCACCTATGGTCGTGACGATTTTTCCCTCATCAATTAAGGCAGAGACCTTTTGTAGTAGCTCTCCCTGTTGCTCTATATCAGGGGTTTGAAACATTGAGCGAGTGAACATTAGCTCCCAATGCAATGATAAAGATTTAGTTTTCATTTTGAGAATATCAATGGGTTCCTTGGGATCATCAATTAACGCTAAATGCCCAAAAGGTGCCAACACTTTGATAATTTCATCAAAATGTTGATCCGTTTGATTCAAACTAATGACATGGGTAACGCTTTTTAGTTTTAAACGAGCCAACTCATCACTTAAAGCGTTTTGATGATTAATTACATGATGGGCACCCAGCTTTTTCACCCAAGATCGACTGACCTCCCGTGAAGCTGTGCCAATAACAGTGGCTGACGTCAATTGAACCGCCAACTGGGTTAAAATGGAACCCACACCGCCTGAAGCACCAATGATTAACAAACTTGCATCTTGACAGGCATCCAACTGAAGTCGATCAAACAATAATTCCCAAGCCGTGATTGCTGTCAGCGGAATGGCAGCGGCTTGAGCGTAATTTAACGTCTCGGGCTTTCGAGCCACGATTCGCTCATCCACTAAATGAAATTCACTATTGCTGCCAGGGCGAGTGATATCACCTGCGTACCAAACGAGATCACCCACAGAAAAATTTTCAACCTCACCCCCAACGGACACAACCTCACCCACCGCATCCCAGCCTAATACTTTGTACTGACCCGCATCTGGCTCTGCGCGCTTTCTGACTTTGGTATCAACAGGATTCACAGAGACTGCTTCAATTTTTACCAACAAATCCCTGCCCTTGGCAGTAGGTTTTGGCAAAGTAATATCGATCAGTGATTGTTCATGATCAATTGGTAATGACTTTTGATAACCAACTGCTTTCATAGACATAAACTACCCCTTGCTAAATTGAGATACTTCTCTAGAAGCTAAAAACCTTAAAAAAGACGGCGATCACAACGGCATAACGCGCGCCTTTTCCCAGTGCTACCAGTATTAGAAAAACGGAAAAGCGAACTCGCAAAGTTCCCGCAACCAATGTTAATGCATCACCAACAACTGGCATCCATGAAAGCAAAAGACCCCATTGACCATAACGCTTGAACCAATGCTGTGCTTTTTCGAGCTGCACCGGTTTAAATGGAAACCAAGGTCGATCTTTAAAGTGTGCTAAATAAATCCCTAACCACCAATTGACACAAGCGCCTAAGGTATTCCCAAGTGTCGCGACTGACCATAACACTATTACCGAATACTCTTGAGACAACATCGCGACAAGCGTCAACTCAGAAGAAAGGGGTAATAATGTTGCCGCACCAAAGGCACTGATAAATAAGACCAAATAGGCCATTATAATAACCCCAATGACAAACAGCCTGGATCTTAGAGGGTGCAGTGTAACGCTACCAGCCATTTGACTCAAGGCATCAAGTTTTTGCGAGCACCTTTGCAATCAACTCGGTTAAACTACGCAGCCCTTTACCTTTGTTGGAAAGCTTCCACGCCATAAAATTTTGACGATTTAAAGGCCTATCAAGAGGCAGCGCAGTCAAAGTGCCATTGCTCAAAAAAGGCTCGGCCAAATGTTTTGGCAGATGACCAATACCAACTCCCGCTACAATAGCATCTAACTTTTGCCCTATAGTTTGCACATAAAAAATTCGCCCACCACTGGCCAAGCCCGTGGTACGAGATATTTCACCAACCGACGTATCATGGGTTACCACTCTCCTAACTTTGGGTAGGAAGGCGTCAATAGAATGCATGAGCTGATTTTTTAAGGGGTGACTAGTGGCAATAACCGCAAGCAACTCATGTTCAACCAGCTCAACAAAACGAAAGCCTTTTTGAGCGGGTGCAGGCCCTGGCGCACCAATGACCAAATCCACCTGATCTAACTCCAAAGCCTCCCAACCGCCGTTTAACACACATTCTCGAAGATCAATCTCAACATTGGGGTGATGCTCTAAAAACTGATGGAGGCGCTCTATGACTTTGGGGCGCTCAATAATGGACTCCACCGCCACATTGATTCGAGGCTCCCAACCCGTGGACAACTGTTTAGCAGCATTGGCCAGTTGCTCGGTAGCCAATAGCACCTTGCGACCTTCATCCAAAATCAAGCGCCCCGCAGGAGTGAGCACAGAGCGGCGACCTTGACGCTGAAATAGAGCAATATCCAGCTGCTCTTCCAACCTTTGAATCGCATAGGAAACCGCCGAAGTCGCTTTATTCAGCTCCTCTGAAGCTTTTGCGAAGCTACCGCGCCGGTCAATGGCATCCAACGTTTCTAACACTTCAATAGATATAGGATTTTTAGACATTATTAATTGTTCTAATTTTTAGAACAGTTTAGACAAATTCTAGGCCTTATTCAATGGGGACAGGCACTTATAATGAACCCTAACAACGACACAAATGAGGCTAATCCCATGAAACCATTACTGACAACAATCACTCAAACCAAACCTGGATTTGACACCACCCCCCTTCGCATCGGCGCCGGAGTTATTTTTGCCGCACACGGTGCTCAAAAATTATTTGGCTGGTTTGGCGGCTACGGCTTAGAAGGCACAGGCGGATGGATGGACTCCATCGGCTTATCGCCTGGCATTGTCATGGCGACACTCGCCGGTAGCGCGGAATTTTTTGGCGGGCTGCTATTGATTTTGGGCTTGCTGGTGCGACCAACCGCTCTCGTGTTGGCCATTACCATGCTGGTAGCCATTTTTGCTGTACATTTTCAAAATGGTTTATTCATGAGCAATAACGGCTACGAATTTGCGCTCGCATTACTCATCATTAGCTTAGCTTTAGTGGCTCGTGGTGCAGGCAGCCTTAGCCTCGACCAAGCCTTAAACAAACAATTCCGTTAATTTTGGAGATTAATATGTACTATTTTCGAGCATCCAAAGATCGAGGCCAAGCCAAACACGGTTGGCTTGAAAGCAAACACTCATTTTCATTTGCACATTACTATGACCCTGAGCATATGGGCTTTCATACTTTAAGAGTCATCAACGATGATACCGTGGCCCCGGGTGCAGGATTTGACACCCACGGTCATAAAAACATGGAGATCATCTCTTATGTACTCGAAGGGGAAATAGAACACCAAGACAGTATGGGCAACCGCTTTATCATCCCAGCGGGCGAGGTGCAAAGAATGAGCGCCGGCTCTGGCGTTACACACTCAGAGTTTAACCACTCCAAGACGCAGACGCTGCGCTTCTTGCAAATATGGATACTGCCCAATACACTCGACACCAAGCCGAGTTATGAGCAAAAACGCATTGAGCAAACGGGCCCACTAAGCGCATTAGTCACACCTAATGGCGACGGTGGGTCTCTTTCAATCCAGCAAGATGCTAGTCTGTATCGACTGCAACTAAAACAAGGTGAGAGCTACACGCTGGAGACTCATAAAAACCCCGGGTACTTACATATGATTGAAGGCACATCGACAGTCAACCATCATACCTTACAGGCGGGTGATGCTTTGGGCGCTGAGTCAGAAACATTAGACGTCTTGGCGGAAACTGAGTTGACCGCCCTATGGTTTGATTTAGGAAAATAACGTTAATGACATTATTATACGACCCCTTTTTTTGGGTATTAGCCATCATTGGCCTTCTGCTCACCGGCGTATCCAAGTCAGGCTTTGCCGGTGGCGCTGGCGTGGTGGCGGTTCCACTGCTCTCGCTTGTGATACCGGTACAACAAGCCATCGCGCTGGTTTTACCACTCTTGCTAGTGATGGATGCAAAAAATATGAAATTGTACTGGCAGGACGTTAAATTCCAAGATATTAAAACCATTTTGCTGGCAGCCATCGTGGGTATTAGCCTCGCTGGGTTCGGTATAAACTCGCTCCCAACCGAGACGCTGCAAATCATTCTTGCCATTTTTTGCGTATTATTTGCCTGCTGGAAAAATTTAACCGCGCTTCTGGGCAAGCTACCGGGTGCAGCCTATCTTTGGGGCACACTATCGGGTATTACTAGCACCCTGTTGCACGCTGGCGGCCCCCCAATTAATATTTATTTTTTATCCAAAGGGCTAGCTAAAAGGCAATGGCTTGCACAAGCCGCGCTATTTTTTGCCTTGATGAATCTCATCAAATTAATTCCGTACACACTCAGTGGCCTCTGGCAAAAAGAACTCATGCTAATCGACTTATTCTTGCTACCCGTTGCTTGGCTGGGCGTTAAACTCGGCTATTGGGTGCAAACACAATTGAGCGAAAAATATTTTATGGGTGCCTGTAGAGTGTTGTTGTTTGGCTCTGGAATTGGACTGGTCACCAAGGCGCTACTGTAAACTCATGGGAGCTTAGCAATGAATCAAACTTTGAAAATTACCCATAGAAACCAACTGCCAAGGGGCGGTTTCGCCGGCATTGTGGAAACTCGCATGGTCTTAAGCCCCAAGTTTTCAGCCAGTGCCAGCACTCAAAAAGACATCAGCCACGGCCTGGGTGATTTTATTTACTTGGCTACCGGCCACTTCAAACCCAATGATGGCGCTCACCTACACCCGCATAACGATGTCGATATTGTTAGCGTCATACTCAATGGTGCGATAGGGCATAAAGGTTCACTCGGAGACGGCACGATTATCGAAGGACCAGGCGTGCAAGTTCAGCGGGCCGGCAGCGGTATGGAGCATGCCGAATTCAGCGTGACAGATGAAAAAGCTGACTTTGTGCAGCTTTGGTTTTTACCACCTGAAAAAAGCTTGCAACCAGCTTATCAAAACTTTAGCCTGCAAGAAGGTGAGCTCACCACCGTCCTTGGCGGGCAAAATAATAGTTTCCACAGCACCATGCAATGCCAAGTGGGTTATCTTAAAAAAGGGCAAACACTCTCTATTAATGAACCGTTTATCGTCTTCATTACCGAAGGACAGGCATCGGCCAACGGTACACTCGTCAAAACTGGTGACTTAATAGAGGGCGACAATCTAACACTAACATCCGATCAAGCATTCGGACTCATACTTATCCATCATACAGGAGCTGAATCATGAAAATCGTTGCATTTGGAGCATCTAGTAGCAAAAAGTCCATTAACAAAGCACTAGCAACCTACGCCGCCTCCTTGGTCACTGGCGCCGATGTAGAAGTACTGGATTTAAATGACTATGAAATCCCACTCTTCTCTGAAGATAAGGAACAGGAACTCGGCCAACCCAAACTCGCCCAAAATTTTTTAGCCAAAATTGAAAGCGCCGATGCCCTAGTCATCTCCTACGCCGAACACAATGGCAGCTACACCGCCGCCTACAAAAATTTATTTGATTGGGCCAGTCGCATCACCCGCAACGTATTTCAAGACAAACCCGCCATCTACCTCGCCACCTCACCAGGGCCAGGCGGCGCCAATAATGTGTTAAGCTCAGCCGTTGGTTCTGCCTCATTTTTTGGTGCTAAGGTCAAAGGCAGCTTATCGATCCCCAAGTTTTATGACAACTTTGATGTAGAGAAGGGAGAGCTCACCAATGATGAGCTGAAGGAGCAGTTAAGTGGTTTAATGCAGGAATTGATCCTCTGAATCTGTGGCTTTTCTCACAAAAAATGCGGCTCTGCCGCATTACTAACTTTCAATTTATAAACACTCAATCGGCTCTAAGTAGTCATACTATTCCATTTCAATACTAATTCGATCTAAACAATAATCGTCAGCATACATCAAGATATCTTTCCAATACTGTGACAAACTCTCATTCTCACATATCTGGTCGTATATAATCCTGAGCAATTTCCTTTCCCTAACTAGTCCAGAAGTCCTCTGATACCATTCAAACATTGCCCTCATAGATCGAGCAAAAGTCTGAATGGAGCTGTTTATCTCCGTTACTAGGTTATCATTTTCCATACTCACCAAAAGGACTCTACCACTGATCTCTTCAATACATATCCAATCATCAAATTGAGTATATTCAGCAGCCCCAATATGCCAGTACTGGCCCCACAACAGTGGCATTGACCACATAGAAGAGACTTGTTTTTCCCATAGATCAGTTAATCTAGTTGCCGTAGAAGCAAACCTAATGGTTAATTCTAGCTCAGGAACACGAAAAGTTTTCGGTAATCCATTACTCAACAAAAAAGTCGCGGCCGATGACGGTATAATTGGACGAGGTTCTGTAAATTCAAAGATATGAGGCATGCCTTTACCTTCCATAGCCAGATATTTCTTTTTGGTGGAAACTCAAACAAATACCCCATACCGTAAAAACCCATTTTCGGTAAAAATTATTTATACAACCTATAAAACTTAAATGGTTTCGGCCACTCAACTCTTGGTTTAAAGGCTATCGCAACCTCCTGTCCATTCAATGAAGACTCAGTGATCACAATATTATCTTCAAAGGATTTCGCTTTCTCAAATTCTTTTTCATTTACCTTGCAAATCACTTTATAGAACGGCCCGGACAACCATGCAATGACTTCTTCAGAATCTCGATACTTAAGGTAAGCACCCAAGGATGCATGAGCCACAGCAGTCATTGCATGCCCGAGCGACACGTCCTCTTTAACCAAGATATACATTTTCATGATGAATTTCCTATTTGAGCAGTATGCCCTTTATTTTTGATAACAGAGTAAATGGACAGCCCTATTAAATGCAATAATCGTGATCAATATTCAATCTCAACCGTTAATGGTGACACATTTTTTTGGCGCAAAAAAATGCATAATTAATTGAAACAAAAAATAAGAGTCAATCATGAACCGTAAATCCATTTCCCAAAAGCTCGCTCTGTTCCTTCTGTCTATACCTCTTTCCGTTTATGCGTTTAATCAACAGGACTCAGCGCAATATGTGAACCAGTTCTCTCAGCTAACGGCAAATTCCTATGCCGCAGTTGATGATCTTAGCAAGGTGCCTGGAGCGTTACTCAGTGCTTGCCGCAATGTTGGGCGTCA
Organism: Polaribacter sp.; assembly: GCA_964226685.1. Lineage (GTDB taxonomy): Bacteria > Pseudomonadota > Gammaproteobacteria > Pseudomonadales > Cellvibrionaceae > CAXQRU01. The sequence continues at coordinate 9,747 of CAXQRU010000135.1, forward strand.
AAATTCAACGGGTATGGTAATGATCACAGAGCCAATGCCGACAATCTTAGGCAGCGCCTCGGTTCAACAGCGATGTGGTGAAACCAATGAGTGTGTCATTGGCGAAAATGTCACGGTTAATATTGACGGGCCCTTAAAACTCCACTCTTTGATCGTCAAAAATGGCGGAGCGGTGCAATGGAATGATCAAACGCAGACCCATTCGGACAACTGGATTTGTGCTGGTTACGCGGTGGTTGAAGCGGGCGGTACTTGGGACATGAATTTACAAGATGCCTCAAAGCGCGCTTGGATATACATCATGAATAACGGCGCAACTCACAGTGGGCTTCGCACCCGAGCTTTTGGTAGCTATATGCCGATGGATCATAATGGCAACCACATGATGATGTCTCACTCGGAGCCTCACCTTAGCGTCATCGGTCGCGAACTTGGTCGCACATGGTCATTGCTGGCTGAGCCTTTAACCCCTAACTCAATGTCGATTAGAGTGATGCATGACCCGATTGCAATGGGTTGGCAAGCGGGAGATCGCATTGCCATTGCCCCGACTGAAAGCGGCATGGACGATAATGCTCAAGACTTTTTCATTTCCGCACTGCTCTCAGATGGCACAATCACTCTAAACACAAGCAGTAACAACTCATCTACTCACATAGCCGATCGTAGTTGGGCCGGTGTCACCGCTGCTTCATTGCGCTCGGCTGAAGTCATCAATCTCAGTCGCAATATCATCATTACGGGTGACGATTTTGAAGAGCTGGCCTGTGATGCCTCTTTGCGCGAATCAGGGCCAGGTTTTGGCACTTCCACCCAGGGGTGCATGTGCTCGGGCAATCGAAATTCCTGCACGATGGGTCTGCATACCGCCTCAGCTCATGGCGGTTTTTCAGAGATTGCCAATGTTCGCGTAGAAAAGTGTGGACAGCGAGGAGTTGAAGGTAAGTACTGCCTGCACTTTCATCATATGCAGGACTGCTCGGATAATGCATCGGAAACTGGCTCACATTGTATCTCTCGCAATAACGCAGTGGAGTTCTCACAACAGCGTGGCCTTATCGTCCATTCCACTCATCATGCACAAGTAGAGTCTAATGTATTCTACGATGTTCGCGGCGCAAATTTGTATATTGAAGATGGCAATGAGATGCTCAATACCATCGCCTACAACGTAGGCATTTGCCCTCGTGGCGACAACGGCTGCACACTACCTGGCACATCCAATGGACAAGGTGATACCTCGCTTAACCAGTCGGGGCTTTACATGGAAAGCCCAAACAATTTATTGGTGGGCAACCGTATGGCTAATCATTTTAACGGTATGTTTAATAATGCCGGCAATGGCCGTGGGCCTGTTGAAGGCCAAGTTTGTGGGGACAATGCGCCCATCGGCTTATGGGAAGGTAATACTTTTCATTCTAATGGACGATTTGGCACCTATTTGTTGAACGGTAATTTTCCCAGACAACATACCGGCCAGTCCGTGGCCAATAACGGTACCACCAATGGCGATGACGACTGCGCGGCATACGATGTGATGGGTGATGATCTTGGCTTATCGTCGGTAATTTCTAATCATTTCGATTACGGCAATACCTTTGTCGGTCAATACGGTGCGGGCGACATCCAATACATGAATCACGTTAATATCGATAACTTGAATGCGGTATACTGGAAAGAAACGAAAACCTTTGAAAATGGTTGTTCAGCGCATATCACCGATTCATATTTTGAAGATGGCAGTGCAGACCTACCCGATGCCATGGGTGCCTTTATTATCGAAAATACCACCTTTAATAATTACGGGCTGCGAGCCAACCACCACTGTGACGTGGGAGTGACCGGCTTTCTTTGTATGCCGCATTATGTATTGCATAATGTAACCTGGATTGACGGCCGCAATACTTGGATGGACTTTGATATTAATAATGGCAATACCAACGATGGAGGCATATTTACTTTATCCCCAGAAAATATCGCCGCCAAAAATGATGGCGCTACCTTTGATATTTTTCCGCAAGAATATAACTCGCTGGTATCGCAGAACTTTAGCTATCTATTGAATCTACCGCAAGAGAACTGCACACTCGCCAGTGCGATAGGGCTTGGCAATCGTTACGACAATGGCATTTTATGTGAAGCACCTCTCACAGCTTTAAAGATTTTCACAAGAAATCATAATGGTGGCAATTTATTACTCACGGTTTTTGACAATGAGACAAACACGCAATTAGCCCAACAACAGGTTCCCCACATAAACATTACTGCTAACAAGCAAGGCTATTCTATACCCGTCATTTCTGGTGATAAATATCGCTATGTGGTCTCATTGGTTTCAGGGAATGCCATTGGCTCTGACTGGGTGATTGATTTCGGTGATTTAACCGTAAGTAACCGATGGGGGGTTGAACATCTTCATCTTGAAGTTCAGGGTCGAAGCTGTAACGGCACCATCTATTCAAACCATGACCGACGCTTCTATGCTGCCGGTGACTTCACAAACGAAATGTGGGGAAGAGGTGCGTGCACCGGATACCCAAGTATGCCCGCAGCAGACTGCAGCGTGATGCCAGATTTAACCATGAACCAAAACCCAGCTTATTCGCAATGGCGAAATACTTTAGACTCTGCCTGCAGCAACGTCGACTGTGGCGAGAATGGAGCATGCGCAGCGCGATACTTAGGCTCTGACATTCCTGTTTTACCGTCGTACCAATGCGTCTGTAAAGCGGGCTGGTTTGGGACAAATTGTGAGAGCCAGGATCCCAATGCTCAACCAGAACCCCCGACCACTGGAGGCGGCCCCAATGAGGAACCTGAGCCTACCACTGGTGGTCAGGGACCCACCAATGGACCCGCACCCGCACCCGCACCTGCACCTCAACCACAGCCAACTTCTAATGGCACTATCACAGGACTGCAACTCGTCAATACCAATACTGATATGATCTTACAGTCTCTCAATGCCAATGACACTCTCAACCAGTCTACTGTCGGCACTGAGCTAAGCGTCATCGCTACAACAAATGGCTCTGTTGCGCGAGTCGAGTTCTCCTACGGCGATTCACTTCAATTCAACCATACTGAAAACACCGCCCCCTATGCATTGAATGGGGATGTTGGTGGCGGCTACAATGCCTCCACCTATCTACAAACGGCGGGCCTAAAACGGGTTCGTGCAACGGCATTTGATACCAATAGTATTCAGATCGATAGCACCGAATTGAGCTTCATGATCACCGACACCATAACACCACAACCGGAGCCTCAGCCTGAGCCAGAGCCACAACCTGAGCCAAGCGGCAACATTACGATTAATGGTCGGTTTTTGTTAGTCAATAACGAGCACTATCAAATTAAAGGAGTGGCATGGAATCCTATTCCCCGCGGTGGCTCACACCCGAACGACTTGGATTTTGCACGCTATGCAGACATCGATATTCCATTAATGCAAGAGATGGGGATTAATACCGTTCGAACCTATGAGCCTATAGTGAACACAGTGGTACTGGATAAATTGCATGCCGCCGGCATCAAGGTGATTAATTCAGCGTACAGTTGGGGCGGGAACAATGTTGAGAGTGTGGATGCTGTAGTGAATGCTGTAAAAGGCCACCCTGCAATATTAATGTGGTCTATCGGCAATGAATGGAACTACAACGGTTTATACGCAGGGCTTGACTTTAATACCTCTGCCACTCGTGTTAATGAAGTCGCAGCTCGTATCAAAACATTAGACCCGAACACACCGGTGGCCACAATTTATGGTGAGCTACCAAGCAGTAGCTTAGTTCAACGATTAAATCATGTGGATGTATGGGCCATCAACGTCTATCGAGGCATCTCATTTGGGGATTTATTTGATCGCTGGCATGTGATTTCGGACAAACCCATGTTTATCGGTGAGTATGGAGCTGATGCTTATAATGCAAATAGCAATGGACTGGGCGTAGTCGGTTACGATCCCAACAGTCAGAGCATTGCCGTAGCCGCCTTGACCTTAGAAATATTTGACAACATCGTTACCGAAGACGTCCTGGGTAATCAGCGAGGCGTACTTGGGGGTACCCTCTTTAGCTGGGCTGATGAGTGGTGGAAAGCGGGCAACCCTAACGAGCAGGACTCTGGTGGAGTAGCACCAGGTGGCGGCCCTTATCCCGATGCTACGTTTAACGAAGAGTACTGGGGAATTGTTGATATTGATCGGAATCGGCGTTGTGGTTTTTACAACCTGAAAGCACTATATGCTTCAATTGATAGTCAAGTGCTTTTTGTAGAGATACCCTGCGATGGCGAAATTCCAGAGCCACAGCCAACAGCACCTCAACCTGCTGAGCCTCCAGCAGAGCCACAGCCAACAGCGCCTCAACCTGCTGAACCTCCAGCAGAGCCACAGCCGACAGCGCCTCAACCTGCTGAGCCGCAGCCGACAACACAAAACAAATCAGGTGGAGGCTCGCTCTCTTGGATAGAACTGATGGCACTGTTGCTTCTTGTCGCCGCTAGAGAGATCTTGGCTAAAAATAAAAAATTACTTAAGGAGGCCTAACATAACATTGATAAAATAAACAATATCAGTGTAAGCTAACCTGAGGTTCATCAACATAAGAGTGACTATGCGTTTGACATGCTCAAGCTCATCAATGATCAATACCTTACTCATTCTTATGTTGTTGCTGGCTCCCCTCCCCTCTGTGATCGAACTACTCTCGCTTAAACCACAGTATCAATTTGACCAGTTCTTTATCGAAGGTTGGCGTATTTTTACGAGCCACTTGATACATAACAACTGGCCACATTTATTACTCAATGTAGCTAATCTTCTTCTGGTACGCCTACTCTTTAAGGATTGGCCACCCCAAAAATCATTGATACTATTTCTACTGTTGTGTGCATTTTTTATTAGCCTAGGTTTATGGCTAACCTTAGACATTGAATACTATGTCGGTTTTTCAGGTATTTTTCACGGCTTGCTGACATACCTTTTGCTATACCATTGGAAGAGATTACCTATTATTATCAGCATTGCCACGCTGGCTTTGGCCATAAAAATTGTTTTTGAGCAACGGTATGGCCCTAGCATGCATCTATCAACGCTGATTGATGCACAAGTGATTGTTGATGCACATACTATGGGGTTTATCTTTGGGATTATTTTCTTTGCGTTTGATAGACAATATCGAAAATATCGAGACAGAAAACCGTCAGCTATTGGTAATCAATAACGAAAACTTATTAATAAGCTTAATCATCCACAACCCTAATTTTTGTTGGCACATGGCAAAAGAGACAACATCTCCTTTATACTTCCCTCACACATATCACCAACTGACTAAGTAGAGGTGGCCGTAACTTGAGTCCTTTTTACTGATAATTACTGATAAGAAAAGGCTCGCATTTTTGAGCATAGCCATGACTCTGACAAGAAACTTGAGCGTCGTAGACACCAGTAATTTGATTAACAAAAATAGTGTTTTACAGATTTATCTATAAAGGATGTTTGATTGCTAGGTTTACCAGCTTAAGAAAAGAATTGGTAGCGGGGGCCGGATTCGAACCGACGACCTTCGGGTTATGAGCCCGACGAGCTACCAGGCTGCTCCACCCCGCACCGACGTCAACTACTGGCGTTTAATGTTGACTTTCTGCTGATCTCTCAACAGGGCGCGTAGTATAAACAAAGCCAAACTATTAGGTCAAGGGCATATTAATATTTTTTTCTATGCCCTGATCGAATAACAAGAATAAAACCCACAGCCAGAAGTAAAACGGGATAATGTTGTACCAATAACTCTAACATGATCATAGTCCTTCATTGTCTACATCTTGAGGCAATGATAACGAGCCGACCATTAAAAGAACATTACGATGAAGTATTAAGCCCATAGTACTATAGGGTTAAACAACTGACTTAAACAACGACTTATAAAACTGACTGAGGCTCCAATGGAAACATCACCAAGTGATCAAGATCCAAATCAATACCAATATTTTCTCCCAACGCATGATTGTGATGAGAGGATGCAAAACAAAATAGCCGTTGACGCGAGGGCAGCTCAACGCGATATAAAAAATGTGACCCCCTAAAACGTTTATTAATAATTCTCGCTTGGAAACTACTATCATCATTATGAAGCACATCATCTGGGCGCAATAGCACTTCCACATCCTGCCCCTCTTTTAGGCCATGTATTTTAGTGGCCTTTAAGGTACCCAATGCAGATTCAATCTCACCGGCCGCATTAACTCGACCAATCAAAAATTCACCCTGGCCTATAAACCGAGCAACAAAGCGTGTTCTCGGCTCGTGATAGATGGTGTAAGGGGTATCCCATTGGTGCAACTGCCCATCTTGCATCACAGCCACTTTATCAGCCATCGCAAAGGCTTCCATTTGATCATGGGTCACCAACAGCGCACTCACTTGCTCAGCTTTTAATAGTTCGCGCACCTCTGGAACCAAGGTTTCACGCAAGCTTGCATCGAGCCCAGAAAAAGGCTCATCGAGTAACAATAACTCAGGTTTGGGTGCAATCGCCCGAGCCAGAGCCACTCGCTGTTGTTGACCCCCGGAGAGCGAGTGCGGATAGCGCTCACCCATTTGGCTCAAACCGATCAGTTCTAGTAATTTCGCCACACGGTTTTGTTGATCTCGCCGGCTCTGCCGCCGGATACCAAAGGCAATATTTTGAGCGACTGTCAAATGCGGAAATAGTGCAATATCCTGAAAAACCATGCCGATATTTCGGCGCTCTGGCTGAACTGTCAAACCCGGCTTTGAAATCAAACGCTTGGCCAATAAAATTTGGCCTGTTTGTACTGGCTCAAAACCGGCGATAGCACGCAGCAAGGTTGATTTACCACAACCACTGGGCCCCAACAAGCAACCAATTTCACCAGCCATTAACTGTATTCCTGCCTTGCGGACAATATCTTGTCCACCATAGCCTACGGTCACATCGTCGAGGATTAGATGTTCAATCATGATGCTCTCCAAGCTGGGTTATTAATGGAGCGGCTTAATAAAATAACCGGCAATATACCCACCACGACGATAAGTAAAGAGGCTGGAGCCGCATCAATTAAGCGCTCATCCGAGGCTAACTCAAAAGCCTTTACCGCCAAAGTTTCAAAATTTAGGGAACGCAAAACCCAGGTTGCCGGCAACTCTTTTAACACATCGACAAAGACGATCAAAAGAGCGGTAAAAGCACTGGTGGATAACAGCGGCACATGAACTTTTTGTAGCACCTGAAAAGGCTTCAGACCTAGTGACCGAGCCGAACCATCAATACTGGGTTTGATATTATTCAAACCCGATTGAACAGCTCCTAAGGACACTGCCACAAAACGGACAGAATAAGCAAATAACAAGATGAAGATCGAGTTAGTTAAGCTAATCTCAAAAGTTCTCCCCAACCAAGCAAATGGAACCAAGACACCAATGGCAATAATGGTTCCAGGCAAAGCGTAGCCCATCGACGCTAACGAAGTAGCCCCCAAAACCCAGCGATTGCGATGCAAACGCCTGGCATATGCCAATACGATGGCAATGGCCACCGCCAGCAGAGCAGCCAGCAATGCAAGGGAAAATGAATTCCAGGCTAAAGTGAAAAAGTTTTTACCCACCTCAGCCTTAAACACAGCCCAGTAAAACAACTGCAGCATTGGAATGAAAAACCCCAGCAATACCGGAATAACACACAGCGCAGTTGCCAACCAGGCTTTGCCCCCGGTCAGCTCGATAGGCTTTGCTCGAGTATGCTTTTCTACCTGGGAATGATACCGCTGATAGCGCCTGGAGAAACGCTCACTCACAATCAAAATAATCACAAACCCCATTAGACAAGACGACAATTGAGCTGCCGCTGGCATATCGGCAGAACCGTTAAAGGCCCTATAAATTCCAGTTGTGAAGGTACTTACACCGAAATATCTGACGGTACCGTAATCAGCCAAAACCTCCATCAACGCCAAGCTACAGCCCGCCACAATAGCTGGTCGCGCCAAGGGCAAAGCCAGACTAAAGAAGGCCTGCCTCTGATTTAAACCCAACGTTCGACAAGCCTCCAAGGTACTAGAGGACTGCTCCAAAAAGCTCGCTCTCGCCAACAAATAGACATAGGGGTATAGCACAAAGGCCATCATGAATATGGCACCGGGGATGGATCGAATTTCAAAAAACCAGTATTGCCCGTATTTTAATCCGGTCACATCGCGAATCATCTGCTGTACCGGGCCAGGCACATCCAAAATACCTGTATAAGTGTAAGCGATGATATAGGCTGGAAATGCCAGGGGTAACAATAAAGCCCAACTTAGGATTTTCCTTCCCGGGAAACGACACATACTCGTTAACCAAGCCGTGGGCACACCGGTTATAAGCACCAGAATACCAACCCCCACCATCAATATCAGCGAATTGATCACATAGTCTGAAAGGACGGTATCGAGCAAATGGCGCCACGTTTTCAAATCACCTTGAAACGTTGCGCCCAAGATCACCAAAATTGGCACAGCCAACAAAAAAGCCAGCACTATTGCCAGCAAACCCAGCCAGCTGAAGCGATTTGGAAGTTGCTTAAAAACAGTTAATGGCAAAAGAGCCTCTCAATTGGCCAAAAGGCCGACATTCTACTTCCAGTTGGCTCGATCCATCAACTCCACTGCCCGGCGATTATTTTCACCCAAAATATTGAGCGGCAAGGAATCGGCCTTAAATTCACCCATCGACTTTAAGGTATCTGAAGTCTTTGCACCAACGACTACTGGAAATTCATTATTCACCTCAGCGTACCAAGTTTGCGCTGTTGGGGAGATCAAAAACTCCAACAAAGCAATGGCATTATCTTTATTCTTAGCCGATGCGGTTACCCCTGCCCCACTCACATTGACATGTGCACCAACCCCATCTTGATTTGGCCAAAATAGCCCAAGTTTCTCAGCTACCTCACGCTCACTGGCCTCTGTACTATTGAGCAAGCGCCCATAGTAGTAGGTATTGGCTAAAGCCAGGTCACAAACACCTACCGCCGCCGCTTTTAGCTGATCGGTATCGCCACCGGCTGGCCTGCGCGCAAAGTTTTTCACTAGGCCTTTAGCCCATGCCTCCGTTTTTTCCTCGCCATCATGTTCGATCATGGCTGAAACCAGAGATTGATTGTAGATATTATTGGAGGAGCGAACACATAAGCGACCTTGCCATTTTTCACTGGCCAAGTCTTGATATGTCGATAGCTCCGAAGGATCCACTTTGCCTTTCACATAAAAAATAACACGGGCACGTGAAGATAAACCAAACCATTGATTATCTTTATCTCGCAACTGCTCGGGTACCGAGGCCAGTAAGCTATCGCTTTTGATGGACTGAAGCACCCCAGCCTCTTTGGCTCGCTGCAAACGGCCCGCATCAACTGTAATGAACACATCGGCAGGAGTGGATTTACCCTCTAGGCGAAGGCGAGTCAGCAATGCGTCCGCATCCCCAGTAATTAGATTAACCTTGATGCCTGTCTGCTCAGAAAAGCGGTCAAGTAAAGGCTCAATTAATTCCGTCTTACGAGCTGAATATACGTTGACTTCTTTGGCGCCATACGCAGAACCCACAAACACCATAGCGATTAAAGACCCGACAATCACTCTGTTCATATAACAACCCACTTGTCTATTCAGGAAACATTTTGTCGCACAATAACTCAAATGATAATAATTCGCAATAGTATTTACGCTTTTTTCACCAATTAGAGGAGAAAAGTATAACCAAGCCAAATGGTGTCTTTGGCCCTCAGCCAAGCCAAAACGCAAACGCTCGTTCGGCTTTGAAAGATGAAGACTGCCCCACAACCAATCCCATACAGAAAACACAACCCCAAAATTTTTATCGTAATGCTCAGGCGCCACAGAATGATGTATTTGATGTTGAGCTGGGGAGATAAGAAAATGCTCTAGCACTCGCCCGTAACGAATAGCTATGTGAGAGTGACGCAGATTTGAGCCGATGCTATTAAAAATTACCACAAACACGCTCGCCCCCCAAATACTCCAAAGCTCGATAGCATCACCATAGAGAAAAATACAAAGGCTAATAACCACTCCCTGAACCACCACAGAGCGCAGAAAAAATAATACACCCTCTACCGGGTGGGTTCTAAACACTGTTAGCGGCGTTAATACTTCAGCACTGTGATGCACCTTGTGAAACCGCCAAAGACAGGGAATTTTATGAAGCAAGCGATGTACATAAAAACGCGAGAAGTCATCAACCATAAAGAAAACAGTAGTAAAAACGATAGAGGCTTCCAATGGTGTTGCACTCCAAATTCCCCCAGAGCCAAACCACTCGTGCAAATAATAAAATAAAAAGGTCGCAACCGTTATTTGAGTTAATAATTTTGGTGCGATAACAGCCATGATAATTTTATTGAAAAAAAACACACCAAAATCAGCCAGACTAGAACGAGATAACCAGATTTTTTTAGCAAACAACGCAACGATTGACGCTTTAATCGAGTGACCTCGACACACACATAACCAAAAAAAAGCCATTAGCAATGCTGAAAGTAAATACCCCCAAAAAATCCTTTTTTGAGGGTTAGAAAAATCGGCAACTTGTGCCAATAACCAATCAAGCATCACTAGTCATTCTCAGCGCTGGCACCACTGTCAATTTGCTTAATTAAACCCTCCATATTATTAAGCACATCATGACTGCGAGCTTTAACCGCGTATTGGTCGACCATTAACTTTTGCACTTTCAACATATTCAATTGATAGGCTTCCAAGCTAACGGATTTAGACTGGGTATAGTTGCCATCGGCATCAATGCCAGTAATTTGTGTATCACCTACTAATACCGGACTAAAACCAATCAAACGATTTAATAGCACAGAGGTCTCACCCAAATCTTTACCACCTGACTGCAACGCCAAAGCAAAACCTTTTAATTCACTCCAATGCTCACCATACTCTCTAAAAATAGGGGCTACATCACCATTGGCTTTAATCGCCGCGTTGAATTTTTGCAGATCTTGATAAACCTCCCCTGCATACTTAAATACCGCTTCAGCAATGACTTTTTCCCACTGAGTTTTAATAGTGTTCGCGTACTCATTTAACTGGCTGTACTGAGCATCAGTTAGCTTCTTACCATCAGCCGCCGCAATGAGTTTTCGACCCTCAACATAAGCTTTGGTAATGTCATGCAAATAATTGGTTTTTCCTGACTTATCGAAACCAGCAGCGTAATAAGCATGCCCATAAGCCATCTCGGTGACTAAATCCACTTTTCCATCTTTATTGGCATCCGCTAAGCGAACACCCTCTGGGGTCAACTTTGCAATTTGATACACATCATCAGCCGATAGCGACAAGGTGTGAGCAGGAGCACCAAAATAACCAAAAGCTTCATCCCAAACATGCTCTTTACCGGTGTAAGCAGCACCATCGCTGTAAGGTTTATCGTTAGTTTTTACATCCGGCGACAAACCTTTAGTCAAATAAGAATCAACCGCTTGATGATAAAAAACAGCTCCCATGGTCAGCTTTGAGATTAACTGCTTGTAATCAAGGCCTGTTGCAGGATCAAAACCGTCCTCAGTTTTGGCGGCTTTATCAATCATGAACTCAAGCACCTCAGCACCAGTTTTGTTGCCCGGCCACCCTGTTACAATACCTTTATAGGCTTTATCCGCGAGCTGCTTGCCCCCAGAAACGTCATCAACATTTTTCTGCAAAAGCGCATCACCTTTAGGGCTTAAAATCTCACGCCCTTTTGCAGTACCAGAAAAATACTCCAACATTTTTTGTTTGCGTTCATCAGAGGGAATATTCGAGCCAGCTAAAGATTTAAGTGCATTGTGCAATAAGTGACGCGCAATTTGACCTTCATAAGAAACTGATGAAGTTGCTTTTCCCTGATAAGCCTTTACCGTCACTGAAAATCCAGCATAATCATTAGCATGATGAGCACTGAAGGACGGAGCCGCAACTGACATGGACGCCAGGAAAGCAAAGCAATGATGTAATTTCATAAAACCCTCTAAACAATTAAAGATAACCACAATTGGGCGAACAATACCATTACGCAAAAACAAAAACAAGATCGGAAGAGCGTCGTG
>CAXQRU010000136.1:0-14282 GCA_964226685.1 Polaribacter sp.
AGACGTGTGCTCTTCCGATCTTTTAGTTTTGGATGCCAATAGCGACATGTTACTGGCTTTAAATAACATATTAAAAGATCGCTGCCAAATAGTAACAGCAGATAATTGTGAAGAATGCCTAGAGTTAATTGATGCTGTGAAGCCAGAAATTATTTTTATTAATAATCAATCACCGGAATTCCCTAATTCAGAACAATATAGAAACTTAGTGTTTAAAATGGCTGAGCAAGAAATTCCACTCATCCAATTGCAAGCAGAAGAAGCGAATAAATTAGTGAAAGGCGATCATAACGAAGGTCACTTCATTGATGAGCAGAGCTTAAAGGCTAAGATCGCTCGATATTTTCCTTAAATATGGTTCCTTAACCTCAGTTATCCCGACAACAGAACAGATCGATTAATTATTGACCCAACTTTTCATTGCCGGTAAGCGAAACAATAATCCTTTGTAGCTTAAAACTAAGGAGTTTTCCTCAATTTTCTCAACATAGACACCATTTTTAAGCTCATCACCCGCATGTTTTTTGGCTCCATTTAAAATAACGAAGCCTTTACTGTAGTCGGCCGCATAAATATGAGCAGAATAATCAATGGATGGAATATCGGCTTTCAATGACCAGTCCATTTCGTGAATGAAAGGGATAGTCACAGGCTTTGGTGCTTCTTGTATCACAGGTGTTTCCACAACAGTTTCTACCACGGCGCCAGGCTCTGGAGCAACCACTCTGGTCTTTGGCATTTGTACTCGACTAGGCGAAGGGCGTATTATCGGTTTATCAGGCACTTCAGCCGTCTTGGGGCTTTCATACAACGTCGATATTTCAGGAGAGATACTCACTGGCTCTTGCGTGATTGGTTTGACCAGGTTATCGCTAATAGGCTCTATCTTAGGCTCTTCTATTTCGATAGGATCAATCACAACATCCGACTCAAAAGGCTCATGATTAAACCAATAATAGGCAAGTAGGATAATGACCACAAAAACACCCGCAACCACTGAAACTTTTCCGGTCGATAGATTCTCGGAAAAAAAACTCGGTTTCACTGGTGGTGGCGGAGGACTTGAAAGAGTGGACTGGCGCTCTTGCTCAGACTTTTTTAAGGCCTCGAGTATATAAGACATCAGTTAGCTCCCAAATTATCATGCGGCGTTGGTTTATTGAGGATAATAGCTCGGCCAAGCTCTTCATTTAAACGTAGCAAAGTCATCACATCGACAATACCATTCTCGGTTAACTTATGTTTGTTTTGAAATAATTTAACCCGTTTTGAAAGTGCTAGATTAAACTCCAGATCCGTTAGGCGGGTATCTTTATTATCCAACACGGAGAACGCATCGGCCAACCAAGTGACGGTTGCCGACTTGTCGCCCATGGTTAAAGGCTTTTGAAAATCAACAGGAGGTCGCCATAAAAAGGTAAGATTGCCCGTCCAATACTCGCCGATAGACAGTAAAGGAATGAATTCTTGCTCACCCTTGTCATTGAGCACAAGTGCATTACCCCGATCGATAGCGCTCACAACCAAATAACGTTCTTGGCGTTCAACGTTAACATTGAGCACTACAGGGCGATTTAATTCTTTTAATTCTTGCCAACTAGTTAATGAGCGGACATCACAAGCAATTCCCTCAAGCTTAGCCTGCTGACAAGGCTGCTTTGACGAAAAATTCATTCCAAAAACATGATTGAGCAATACTGATAAAGCCACATCACTATTAGAGATACTCAAGGATTCAACCGTTGGTTTTGCAACTGGATCAATCACCACTCTGGGTTTGATATCGGTAATTTGATTAACTTCTTCACTCGCCATATCTGTTGCTGGTGCCGGTGTTGTCACAAACCAAACAATTGAAAACCATAAACACAACGCCGCGGCAATTGAGCCAATCAGCGGGTATGGAGTCCTTCGTTTTACCGTTGACTCCCCCTTCACTTCAACTAAAGCTTTTTCTAAAGTGGTCTTATCCACTTTATACTTATTTTGCACATAGGTGCCCAGCAGCGCTCGATCACACAAGACATTAATAAGTCGAGGTATACCGCCTGTGACCTTATGAATCCGCTGAATAATTTTATCGGGAAAAATTTCCTGATTACCGGGCAAACCACCAATTTTTAGGCGGTATCGAATGTACCCATGAGTTTCTTCAGGAGACAAAGGAGCAATGTGAAAGCGAGCAGTAATTCTTTGAGATAGTTGTCGCAACCGTGGTTCAGCCAATAAAGTGTTTAATTCAGGCTGTCCAATAAAAATAATTTGCAGCAACTTTTTAGTATTGGTTTCCAAATTGGTCAAGAGTCGAATCAATTCGAGGGTCTTAAATTGCAGATGCTGCGCTTCATCAATAATTAAAACCGTATTGCGGCCTTTACTGTGGTTATTGAGCAAATAACGGTAAATTAACTCAGTAAGCTGGCGCAAACTGGAATTATTTTCTCGATAGACAATGCCCAACTCTTTACAAATGGCCTGCAAGAGCTCATTGGTTCCCAAACAAGGGTTTAAAATAAAAGCAACGTTGGTCTCTTCAGGAATTTGTTCAAGGAGAGAGCGACAGAGCGTCGTTTTACCAGTACCCACCTCTCCTGTCAGCAACATAAACCCACCTTCGGATTGGATGCCATAAAGGAGATGTGCGAGAGCATCCTGATGACGCTGACTCATATAGAGATAATTAGGATTTGGCGCTATCGAGAACGGTAACTCTTTTAGGCCAAAATATTCGCAATACATGCAGATACTCGATACTGGTGTTGTGTCGCTATTATGCCGCAAATGATCGCCAATTGGCTATAGAGCTTAAAATTACCGCTGGCTATCGATATCATCGTTAAAAAGTTGCTCCAGCTCCTTTCGCCCCTCAAGACCGATTTGTAACACTTTTTCAGGATCATGGTAGTGCTCCGCTGCTCGCTCTAGCAGATCGCTGTCGTGTTTACGAAATAGCTCGATCGCTTTGATCGCCTGCCCCGTACTATAGCCAATGGCACTCAAGGCTTCTTCTGCAGCCGTTAAACTACCATCATAGATCTCTCTGATCATGACATCTGCACCAGCAGCCTTTAGCTTTAAATAATGCATTCGATTTCTAGCCCTGGCGATGATTTTTACCTTTGAAAAATTCATACGAATCAGCTTGACGACCTCCGTAGCCGCCTCAGCGTTATCGATTGCCACAATCACAGCCTGCGCCGAGCCAATGCCAGCATTATGCAGTAAGTCCAGACGAGTCGCGTCACCAAAGTAAACCGTATTACCAAATTGCCGCACAAAATTGATATGTTCCGGGTCCTGATCAATGGCCGTAAAGGGTATATGGTTGGCCGATAAAATACGTCCGGTCATTTGCCCAAAACGGCCAAAACCCAAAATCAAAACGTCCGTACTGCTAACATTAACTGGCCCCTCCTGGTTTGTGGTCACTTGTCGCCGATTGAGTAGTGGTAACAAAGATACCAACGGTACGGTTAACATCATTGATAAGCCCACCACTAAATTGACCTTCTCAGCCAAGCCAATAGGAACCAAACCAGAGCCCGAGGCTTCAGTCATAATCACAAAGGCAAATTCCCCGCCTTGGCTTAGCATCAAGGCAATGGGCAACGCTTTGCGCCAAGGCTGTTTAGCTAACATCAATAACAGCGTAACCAAGGTGGCTTTTGCCAACATCAAAGCCAGTGCGAGAGCGATTAACGGCAAGGGTTCAGAGACCAACAAGTCAACATTGAAACTCATACCAATGGCAATGAAAAAAAGCCCTAAAGTCAGCCCTTTAAATGGCTTGATGTCGGTCTCTAACTGATGACGATAGCGAGAGTTAGCCAATAATACTCCCGCCATAAAGGCTCCCAAGCCCATCGATAAGCCTGCACCATCCATTAAAAATGCAGCACCTAGCACAATCAATAAAGCCGTTGCGGTCATGGTTTCATAACTGCCAAAACGAGCAATTAAATCCAGTATTGGATTGATCGCATAACGCCCGATAGCGAGTAAAATCACAACAGCCGTCAAACTGACCCAGGGACTCATCATTTCACCAGTCGTCGTTGGAGCTAAATAACTGACAACTAATAAAACAGGAATCACAGCCAAATCTTGCATCAATAAAATGGCAAAACCCAGTCGACCAGAAGGTGAACCTAAAACCCCCTTTTCAACCATTAATTGCACCGCAAATGCGGTCGATGATAAAGCCAATGCCAGACCAATGACGATACTTTGAGAGATCATGCTAGAAACGCTATAAAACACAGCACCGATAGCCAATGCTGACAACAGCATTTGCCCACCACCAACCAAAGTGATGTGACCACGCATTTTCCAGAGCTTTTCGGGATTTAATTCAAGACCAATGACAAACAATAAAAGCACTACTCCGATTTCTGAGAAGTGCAATAAATCTTGGGTTTCACTGATAAGATGGAGCCCTGAAGGGCCAATTAACATACCTGCACACAGGTAGCCTAAAATAGCGCCCAAACGTAAGCTGCGAAAGAGGGGTACTGCGATCACAGCCGCAATTAAAAAGTAGAGAACACTAGCCGACATGTAATAATCCTAAACCATCTATTCGTCGTTTAATTGGCTTTCTTCACCTTGTATCCAATAAATACCTAAACCTAAGCGATTGGCTTTTTTATCATCTGGGTTCGAGGTTTCGTGTTCACTTAACCACAAATCAATTTCTTCAAGAAGTTGCTGAGCTTTTTCATTCACTAGTTCGTGAAAGTCCTCAATGTAGTCTGCACTCACATGAAAATTCGTTGCACGGCGCTCAAACCTTGCTGGAATCTTGGTATTTTCACGGTATAAATTATGATAAATCGTCGTAGCATGGTCATTCAATAAACTACTGGCATGCTCCATCGCCTTGGGTGCAATAAAATCCAGTGGCTGCTTACTGCCCGCATCAGGGGTTGGAATATAAAACCGTTTGAGAATTCTCAATCGACCCGTTTCCAAATCCTCCTCTACCACTTGAGAGCGTTTAAACTCCTTGATGAGAGTAACTGGCGCAATATCACCACCGTACTCGGCCACCAAACTATGAAAACTGACCGAATCCTCCGATTCAATAGGCAACAACAAGGGCTGCCCTTGATCATCAAGGTAGTTTGGGTCTTGGTGCCAACCCGTCAGCACCCGTGAAATCCTATCGGGTGCTGCTTGATTTTCAAGGCTCCCATCTATAATAGCATCTTTAATTTTTTTGATATCTTTGCGGTTTATGCCGGTGATTAAGGCTATTCTTGAGGTATTGGTGTTACGCCCTCCCACTCCATACTCATCAAAGGCCACTTGCACATAATTGTTACGACAAATATCAGCGAACTCGCGATAGACAATACCATTACGGATCGCCAGCCGAATAATCGGGCGTATCAGTAAGCTAAAGGCACTTTTTATTCTATCTCGAACAGTTTGGCTCATAATCGGCATTTTGCACAGAATAGGCAATGATACCGAATATCGGGGATAAAATCCCAAAAAAATAGGCTTCTATTGAAATATATGGGCATTTTTGCCCACGTCCGTCAAATTATTGACTATTTATAGCTTTAATAAGGACAGAGGTGTCTAGTCTACCACATCCTTGAGCTTGTAGCTTAGCGTATCGCTCATCCACGGCTGCCGCATTAGGCAGGGTTAAGCCCAGCTCTTTAGCTTGATCCAGGCAAAAGCCCAGGTCTTTGCGCATCCAGTCAATCGCAAAACCAAAGTCAAACTTACCCTCAACCATGGTTTTCGCACGGTTAAGCAACTGCCAACTACCGGCTGCACCGCCTGATAAGGCCGTGATGACTTTATCGACATCAAGACCAGAGTGCGTGGCAAGGGTTAAACCCTCGGATAGGCCTTGTAAGATACCAGCTATCATCACTTGGTTGACCATTTTTGCTGTTTGACCTGACCCTACAGCTCCCATTAAGGTAATGCTCTTGGCATAGGGTTGCATCGCTGGCTCCGCCTTAGCTAAAATTTCAGCCTCACCGCCAGCCATAACCGTCAACACACCATTTTTCGCACCGGCCTGCCCTCCTGATACTGGCGCATCGATAAAATGGACCCCAATGTCTTCGAAAGCACTCGCCAACTGGCGGGCCAGTTTCGCAGAAGTGGTCGTGTGATCGACCACTATCGCACCTGGCTTTAACGCGCCCAGGAACGCTGGTTTCAATAATACCTCAACCACGTCCTGATCATTACCCAGGCAAGACATCACGATATCGGCCCCATCGACCGCAAGCTCGGGAGAGGCTGTAAAACGCCCGGAATATTCTTGTACCCATGCCTCAGCTTTAGCAGTGGTTCGATTATAGACACACAGATCAAAGCCCGATTTTGCTTGATGGCCAGCCATCGGATAACCCATGGTACCCAAACCCAAAAAACTCAGTTTCATAATGATTACCCGTATACGTCTATGCCAAAACCTAGCATGGCTTTTGTTAAATCTCGGTCTATAGTTGAAAAATCATGGCCATCAACTTCGATGAATGGTATACCCGATCTCTGGTAGTATTCTCGTTTTTGAAATTGCAAGGTCAACGCGCTAGGGTCTAAACCCTCGCCCCAGTGCTCGATAAATAATTGATGATCTGGAAGATAAAAATCCGTTGAAAAACCCGTTTGCGACACTGGCTTTTGATAGGCAAAAGTGATGGACAACAAATACAGCCAATGACAAATTAGTACATGGTGCTTAGCCACATTATCGCGACCATCGAGCGTGGTCGTAAAACCAGAATGCATGCAACACTGATGGATCGCTCTGACAAAATCGGGATGATCAAGGGTCGATTTGGCCCACAACACATAGGGCACGCCAGTTTCTTCGTCCTTTTGTTGTTGCCCACCCAAAGCAGTTCCTTGAGGCGTCACTTGCCAACCCAGTGCATAGGGTTGCAACCATCCTAAGTCTTTCAATAATCGGTTGAATAAGCGGGGAGGAATATCAAATTCACGACCAATGGTGGTCGCACTGAGCAATTGCTTATCGCTATCACGCAACACGGCATGCTCTACAATGGTCGCTGGCCAAACAATATATTGTCCAAACTTTTGGCTTTGTCGATATTGGCCACCTTCAAATTTACCCTTCTCAGTTAAAATCCATTGCTTATTGTGATGCTGCAGCCAGCCCGCATCCATCATCATTTGAGTCAAGGTTTTTAATGGTAAATCTAATTTTTCCGCCAAAGCGGAGCGCGACAAGTATTCGGCTTTTGGCTGGGTCTCGGGGGACTCCAGCGGTAATGGTTGCTGATCAGGCTTGTCGCTCATTGAACCATCCTATTCTGCTCTCCGCCAAGTCGTGCCCTCTCTGGAGTCCTCCAAAATAATGCCCTGCTCTTTCAGTGCAGCACGAATCGCATCAGCGCCGGCATAGTCTTTGTTATCTTTTGCTGCTTGGCGCTCGGCTATTTTGGCTTGTACTTCTTCATCCGTTAAACTCGCGCCCGCTTGCAAAAATGCTGACGGGTCCTCTTGTAGAATACCCAAAATATCGCCCATGGCTAACAAGCCATTAGCTAAATGCTGTGCAAAGTCTGGCTCAGACTCTTTTAGCTGATTAATGCGGTTGGCCAGATCAAACATAGCCGCCAGTGCTTGGCGTGAATTAAAATCATCATTCATCGCCGCCACAAAACGCTGATAAAACTCACAATCCACATCCACATTCGCAACTAAGCCCTTAAAGGGTTTTAAGGTGTGATAGAAGCGGCTCAAGCCCGATAAAGCCTCTTGTAAATTTTCTTCACTATAATTGATTGGGCTCCGGTAATGACTACTAATGCTAAAAAACCGCACCACTTCTGGATGATAATGCGCAAGCACCTCACGAATGGTGAAGAAGTTGTTTAATGACTTCGACATCTTTTCGCCATCTACTCGAACAGCACCGGCATGCAACCAATAGTTAGCCATCTGGCAATCGTGAGCGGCTTCACTTTGAGCTATTTCATTTTCATGGTGAGGAAAACGCAGGTCAATGCCGCCGCCATGAAGATCAAACTGCACACCCAAGCAACTCTTACTCATCGCGGAGCACTCGATATGCCAACCAGGGCGACCGTGGCCCCAGGGCGAATCCCAACTATTCTCCAGATCATCACTGGCTTTCCACAGCGCAAAATCGTGGGCATCTTCTTTATCGCTACCTCGGCTGTCACGAACGCTGGCGCCCTCACGAAGCCCCTCAAGGGTGTTATTCGATAATTTGCCATAATCGGCAAATTCTTTTACTCGATAATAAACATCTCCTTCAGGGGTTTTATAGGTAAAACCTTTGCTTTCCAGAGTACTAATCATATCGATAATATTGTGCATATGCTCGGTAGCACGAGGCTCATGATCAGGGCGTGCAATATTTAAAGTCGCTTCATCTTCGTGCATAATTTTGATAAAGCGATTGGCCAAATCTAAAAACGGCTCGTTATTTTCAAGCGCCCGATTAATAATTTTATCGTCTACATCGGTGATGTTACGAACATACGTTACTTGCCACCCCTGAGAGCGTAAATACTTAACAATGACATCAAACACAATCAACAAACGAGCATGTCCAATATGACAATAGTCATAGACCGTCACACCACAAACGTACAAACCAATATGCCCTGGTTTAATGGGTGTAAAGGGAACTTTTTCCCCGCCTAGGCTGTTGTGCAGTGTTAATGTATTCATAATTACCTTAGTGTTTTTCCCATGTATCTTTAAGACCAATAGTACGGTTGAAAATGAGTTCATTGTCGCTTGAGCTTGGATCTAAACAAAAATAACCCTCGCGTTCAAACTGATAAGCTTCACCCACTTTAGCATTCGCTAAACTCGGCTCGCAGAGCGCATTGTCTTGAACCATCAAACTATCTGGGTTAATTAATTCCAAAAAGTTTTTATCGCCCGAATCGGGAGACGGGTCGGTAAAGAGCCGATCATAGAGATTGACTTTGCAGCGCAGCGCCGTCTTATCATCTACC
The DNA here is from genome assembly GCA_964226685.1 of Polaribacter sp. Classification (GTDB taxonomy): domain Bacteria; phylum Pseudomonadota; class Gammaproteobacteria; order Pseudomonadales; family Cellvibrionaceae; genus CAXQRU01. Next base: position 8,991 of record CAXQRU010000136.1, read on the forward strand.
CAGTGGATCACGCCTTTAGCTTTAACACCATCTGCTGGGTCTTGTCCCAATGAATCTTCGATAATTTTTGCCTTCACTTCAATGACTCGACCACTATCATCTTTGACGCAATCATAGGCTTCGATCACATAAGCGTGCCTTAATCGAACGCGCTTACCCAATACTAAACGTTTATACTTTTTGTTGGCCGATTCCTGAAAATCTGCCTCGTCAATCCAAACCGTATTACTGAACGTGAGTTTCCGGCTGGGCAAATCCTCTCTACTAGGATGGCCTGGAGCGGTAATTTCCAAGCTAGCATCATCGGGGTAATTGCTCAGAGTCACCTTTAGTGGCGAAATGACACACATGGCTCTAGGAGCATTTTTGTCGAGATCATCGCGAATGGCGTGCTCAAGCATCCCCACATCGACCAAACCGTCCGAGCGGCTAACGCCCACCATTTCACAAAACTTTCTCAAGGCACGAGCGGTATAACCGCGACGACGCAGTCCCGCAATGGTTGGTAAGCGAGGGTCATCCCAGCTCTCGACGATGCCATCATCAATCAACTGCTTGACCTTACGCTTAGAGGTCACTGCGTAGCTGACATTGAGTCGGCCAAATTCATATTGACGTGGCTTGTGCGGCACAGGCAAATGCTCGATAAACCAATCGTACAAAGGCCTGTGATCGGCAAATTCGAGAGAACAGAACGAATGGGTGATGCCCTCAATGGCATCCTCCTGACCGTGTGCAAAATCGTAAGTTGGGTAAATGCACCACTTATCACCGGTTTGATGATGGCTACGCTTCATAATGCGGTAGAGAATCGGGTCTCTCATGACCATGTTGGGATGGGCCATATCGATCTTGGCTCGAAGCACACAGGCGCCCTCATCGTACTCACCCGCTCGCATTTTTTCAAATTCGGCTAGGTTTTCTTCCACACCGCGATTTCGATAGGGGCTATCAACACCTGGCTCGGTTAACGTACCACGGTACTCGCGCGCTTGATCGGGGCTTAAATGGCACACATAGGCCAAACCATCATTGATCAACACCTTAGCCCACTCAAAAAGCGTATCAAAATAGCTGGAGGCATATCGAACCTCTCCATCCCATTGATAACCGAGCCAACGAACGTCCTCTATGATCGCCTCAATAAATGACTGATCCTCTTTTAAAGGGTTGGTATCATCAAAGCGCAGGTTACAGCGACCGTTAAAGCGCTCAGCCATACCAAAGTTCAGGCAAATCGACTTGGCATGACCAATGTGCAAAAAACCATTGGGCTCAGGAGGAAAACGGGTAACTAACTGCTCTATATGCTTTGATTCCAGATCTTTGCTAACTATTTGCTCTAAAAAATGCAGTTTTTCTTTAGATTCGGGCTGTTCTGACATATAAGGATTCCAATTAAGGGGATTCGATGGTTTATCATCAAAGTTAAACCGCGTATTATACCCGCACACAACAAATACACCACGGGATTAGCAGGAAAATTTGCTGAGATATCGAATTGAGGATAGAAATAAATGATTACACTACAAACTAATTTTGGCGACATTACTCTAGAGTTAGACTTTGATAATGCACCAAAGACCGCTGAAAACTTTAAACAATACGTAGAAGATGGCTTCTACGATGGCACTATTTTTCACCGCATCATCCAAAACTTCATGATTCAAGGCGGCGGCTTTACTGAAGAGATGGTACAAAAAGAAACCCGAGCTGCTATTGAAAATGAAGCAGACAACGGTCTAAAAAATGACAAGTATACCGTCGCTATGGCACGCACCTCAGATCCACAAAGTGCGACAGCTCAGTTTTTCATCAACGTGGTTGACAATGACTTTCTCAATTTCAAATCCAAAACCAGCAGCGGCTGGGGTTATTGCGTATTTGGCAAAGTCACCTCAGGCGAGGAAGTGGTCGATAAGATCAAAAATGTCCCCACCGGGTTTCAAGATGTACCCACTGATACCGTTGTCATTGAAAAAGCTTACATTAACTCGTGATTTACTTCATCTCTGACTTGCACTTAGACCCCTCGCGTGAGGATATCACGCAGGGTTTCTATCGCTTTTTGGACAAAACTCAAGCTCAAGCTGAAAGCCTCTATATTCTGGGCGATTTATTCGAGGCTTGGCTGGGGGACGATGACGATACCCCCATGTACCGCGAGGTGATAGCACGCTTGGCGGATTACTCCAAAACCTGCTCTCTCTTTGTGATGCATGGCAACCGAGATTTTTTGATCGGCAATGGCTTTACCCAGCAAACCGGCGCCACACTGCTCGATGACCCCACAGTGATTACCTTAGGAGACACTGAATTTCTAATCAGTCACGGAGATGTTTTTTGTACCGACGATAAAGAATACATGGCGTTTAGACAGACTGTCCGTCAAGATGAGTGGAAGGCTAACATCCTGTCTAAGTCCCTTGACGAGAGAAAAGCCTTTGCCGCTCACGTCAGAGCCTCTAGTAAGGAATCCAACCGCCAAAAAGCACAAGATATTATGGATGTCTCCAAAGCAGCGGTTCTAGAAATGATGGCTCAACACAATGTCTACCGCCTCATTCACGGACACACTCATCGACCTTTTGATCATCAATTCACGCACAACGGGCACCACTGTCAACGGCTTGTTCTAGGAGACTGGGACAGCCACGGCTGGCACGCTCAATATGACGGGCAGACCCTTAGTCTGCACCAATGGCCTTTGCTGGAACCCTAAGCGTTCGAATTCGAGTGGAGTTAATGCCGGCAAAGAAGAAATGGCGTTGCAACTGACCGATAAAAGAAGGCTCACCGAGTAATAATACCGTGGCATCCTTGCGAGCCACATCCGCTGTCACTTGATTGATAATATTGGGATTACAGTGAATGGTGACGCCTGGGCTTTCTGGCTGATTCACATTCTCTGTGTATAGAGTTAATCCTTGAGTGTGTCCCTGTAAAAGCGCGTCTAATACAATGCCTGAGGCAATATTGGCGGCTTGAACTTGGCTAACGATGATCATAGGATTATCACTATCCATCGTTTTTTGGTAACAGCATTGCCCCTCTGGTACTGAAACATCTAACCAATCACCTAACTGAACCCCTTGAGCCGCAATATAGGCTAAGTCGCTGCCTTTTTGGCGAGTCAGACTGTAGGGTTGGCCTTGCCAGCTAATGTGTTGGCCCGACAACCAGGGAACATCTATCGATAAACCCAGATCAGCCTCCCCAACCCACTGAACCTTAGCTTTTATAGTGTTTTGGTCTCCAGGTAAAGCCAGCGTCATGTCATCGCTGGGCACGCACTGACATGCTAAAAAGTAATGCTGCTGGCATTGGCTTTCCTTTAAGCCTCGCTGAGACAAGCTCGGGACAGGAGCTTGGGCCTTCATCAAACAAGACTGACAAAGCCCTACTCGGCAACTGTATGGCACCTTCACTCCTTGGGCTTCCAAGGCTTCTAAAACCGTTTGCCCTTGCTTAACAGGGTACGTACAACCTTTAAAAGTGAGACTTGGCACACAAACTCCCCTAAAAACAATTAGTCGCTCAATGGTCTATACTGAATTAAAAACCAGTAATTCTCAAGCGTTACCGTGGCACATAATCACATAAAATGTTATGTTAATAGTAGTACCCAGCAATCCCGATACGAAAAACATAACAATGGGTTGCTTGCTAATGACTAAGGGGAGATGGATATGCTTTATCACGCTTATGAACTCAACCATGCGGTAATTTCACCCATGCGCCAATGGGCGGACTTTGGCAGAATATTTATGGGCTCGCCTTTTAATCCGGCTGCCTATACTTCTATGGGCAAATCCATGGTGGCCGCCCTCGATCTTTTTGAGTCCGTTACTCGCCGCTATGGGAAACCCGAATGGGGCATTTCCGAGACAACTGTTAATGGTTGTTCGATTCCGGTGCAAGATCGAATTATTTTTCGTAAACCATTTTGTGACTTAGTGCATTTCAAACGAGATCCTGATCTGTTATCGCAAGCCCTAGGTCAAAAAACACATCAACCTAGAGTACTGCTGGTTGCACCATTATCTGGCCACTATGCCACGCTACTAAGAGGCACCGTTGAAGCCTTTATTCCCGATCACGAGGTGTATATCACAGATTGGATCGACGCACGCACCGTTCCCTACAATGAAGGCACATTTGATCTTAATGACTACATCGATTATTTGATTGAAATGATTAAGTTCTTAGGGCCAGATATCAACATTATCGCGATTTGTCAGCCTGGGCCTGCAGTGATATCGGCCGTTTCTGTTTTATCTGAAAAAAAATCGGCTTATTTGCCAGCGACTATGACGATCATGGGCTCTCCCATTGATACGCGTCTATCACCCACAGTGCCCAATCAACTCGCAAAAGAACATCCTATTTCTTGGTTTAAAAAGAAAATGATTTACGATGTACCCTGGCCCAACCGTGGTTTTATGAGAAGGGTCTACCCTGGTTTTATTCAACTGGGCGGGTTTATCACGATGAACCAAGATCGACATGTGGGTGCACACTGGGAGTTTTTCTTACAACTCGTCAAAGGCGACTGTGACAGTACACAAAAACATCGAAAGTTCTACGACGAATATTTATCTGTTTTGGATTTAACGGAAAAATTCTACCTACAAACCATTCAAGATGTTTTTCAAGAACACAAACTCGCTAATGGTACGTTTACTCACAAAGGTAAGCGGGTAAAACCAGAAAAAATCACCTCTGTTGGCTTGATGACGGTTGAAGGTGAGCTGGATGACATTTCAGGTATTGGTCAGACGCAAGCGGCACATACACTTTGCAACCAAATCCCTGAAAGCAAGCGTTTTGATTACATTCAACCCGGTGTTGGCCATTACGGAGTCTTTAGTGGTACTCGATTTAAAAATGATATCAGACCAAGAATCGTCGACTTCATAAAGGATTTTCACAATGCTAAAAAAGAAACAGAATTTCAAGAAAAAAATCCAGAACTTTTCTTCTAAGCCTTTTAAGCAGGGCCTGCCTTAGGCAAGCCCTAACCTTTAATGAGAGAGCTGTACAACAGGTAAACTGTGATAGTGGCTGGCCATTTTTAAAGTTGACGGCAGATTGTGTGCTATCCATCTAAAATACCCATCTCGATAATAGTACACTTGCGTAAAACCCCAATCTGTTGCGGTAGCAACGGCATAGGCTGATCGCAAACTGGATGCATCTTCACCATAAATAACGATAGGCATGTCTTTTGGAACTTTAGATTGATATAATTTTGAAAAATCATTTAAAAAATCTAAATTTACTGAATTTTCG
>CAXQRU010000137.1:0-8518 GCA_964226685.1 Polaribacter sp.
CCTACACGACGCTCTTCCGATCTTGATATGTTCCAATTTAAAAATAAAGTCCTACTCATTTTTATGATTTTCTTGCCCTGCAGTTTTGCTTGGGCGCAAACTAATGCTGTTGATCCAACAGATTTTACCGCTGTAACGGTTGTTTCAAATCCTGATGGCAGTCAAGATTATAATATAAAAATTCAAGTGTTAGCGTTAATGACTGCGCTGACGTTTCTCCCAGCATTACTGCTGATGATGACTTCGTTTACTCGTATCATTATTGTCTTTGCTATATTAAGGCAAGCGCTAGGTTTGCAGCAATCACCATCTAATCAGATTTTGGTGGGTATGTCTTTGTTTTTGACATTGTTCATTATGTCGCCAGTATTTGATAGTGTAAATACTAATGCCATACAGCCTTATATTAATGAAGAAATACAGTCTGAAGAGGCGATGCTTAGGATAAAAAAACCATTTCATGAATTTATGCTTTCTCAAACTCGTGAAAGTGATTTAAAGCTATTTATTGAAATTTCAAATTCTGATGAATTTCTTAGTCCAGAAAATGTACCATTGACAGTATTAATTCCAGCATTCATTACTAGTGAACTGAAAACAGCATTTCAAATTGGATTTATTCTTTTTATTCCATTTTTAGTCATTGATAGTGTGGTAGCCAGTGTATTAATGGCAATGGGTATGATGATGTTATCGCCACTCATTATCTCGTTGCCATTTAAAATTATGTTGTTTGTTTTGGTCGATGGGTGGGCAATGTTGATGGGCACATTGGCATCCAGTTATGGTATTTGAGCGAGGTGTGTAATGACTCCAGAAATTGTTATGGATTTATTTGGTAATGCATTATTTTTAACATTATTGGTGGTTTCGGTGATTGTTGGCCCCAGTTTGATCGTTGGTTTAATAGTTAGCACCTTTCAGGCGGCTACCCAAATCAATGAGCAAACACTGAGTTTTTTGCCAAGGCTGTTAGTTACATTAGCGACTATTATGATGGCGGGAGGTTGGTTGATCACTAAGTTTATGGAGTTATTTTCAACTACATTTACCAGTATCCTCAATGTTATTGGCTGAATATGATTGTTGTAACGGAAGAAGCCATTGTTAACTTAATCGGTCAGTATGTCTATCCGTTATTTCGATATGCCGCATTTTTTATGGCGGCTCCAATTTTCAGTACCCGAGTGGTTTCTACTAGAATACGTTTAGTGTTAAGTATTGCGATAACAATAATTGTTGTTCCAATTTTGCCCCAGCAACAAATATTTGATGGTTTGTCGTTGTCTAATTTGCTGGTGGTAGTGGATCAAGTTCTTATTGGCCTTTCTCTCGGATTTGCTTTGCAGGTGGTTTTTCAGCTATTTGTGCTCTCAGGCCAATATATGGCTATGAAGATGGGTTTGGGTTTTGCATCAATGAACGATCCTTCAAATGGTGTGTCGGTGACAGTCCTGTCTCAATTCTATTTGCTAACCGCTACCTTACTTTTTTTAAGTATTAATGGCCATCTTGAAATTATTTCAGTATTGACAGAGAGTTTTTCTCTCTTGCCTGTCTATCAAGGAGGCTTGAGTATAGGAGCTTATGAATCCATATTGCAGTTGGGTAGTTGGATGTTCTCAGGCGCATTGACAATTGCTTTGCCGGTTATTACGGCTTTGTTGTTAGTGAATATTGCATTTGGTATTGTGAATAGAGCAGCTCCGCAAATGAATATTTTTGCGGTTGGCTTTCCTATCACCTTATTATTAGGTTTGTTGGTTATGTGGATTGGTTTTCCGGCATTCCTGGATTCGTTTTTGATCGTTATCGATCAAGGTATACAGTTCTGTAAAAATATTCTGGAGTTGAGATAGTGTCTGAAGATCAAGCCCAGGAAAAGACGGAAGAAGCAACGCCGAAGAAACTCGAAAAAGCCAAGGAAGATGGACAAATCCCTCGTTCAAAAGAACTGACTACTACCGCTGTATTGCTGGCTGGCTCCTGTGGTTTGCTTTTTTTAGGATCAATTTTGGCTGATAAATTATTTTCAGTGACAAAAGATAGCTTTATGCTAGAGAGGGATGACGTTTTTGATACTAGTGCTTTGTTAGTGCATCTAGGTACAGCTTTCTATGAAGCTATTATGGGCTTGATGCCCATATTTGCGCTTCTTTTAATTGCCTCTATTGTAGGACCTATAGGTCTTGGTGGGTGGATGTTTAGTGTCAAGTCACTAGCTCCAAAGTTAAGTCGAATGAACCCATTGGAAGGGCTAAAAAAAATGTTTTCGACGAAATCTTTGGTGGAATTATTCAAAGCATTAGCCAAAATCTCACTGGTAATGATATTGGCGATCATTTTGTTGAAATCTTTAGAGAAGGATATGATGAACTTGGCCACGGAAAACATTGACCAAGCAATAGCCCATGCAGTAGAAATGGTTCTATGGGTAACGCTTGGTTTGTCGTTAGCCACTATATTGATTGCTATGGTTGATATTCCCTTTCAAATATGGGATCACAAGAAAAAAATGAAGATGTCGGTCCAGGATATCAAAGATGAAATGAAGGATACGGAAGGAAAGCCAGAGGTAAAAGGTCGAATCCGTCAGTTGCAACGAGAAATTGCCAATCGAAAAATGCTATCAGATGTTCCAAAAGCTGATGTGGTCATAACAAACCCAACTCATTATGCGATCGCACTACAATATGATCCAGAAACGATGGCAACGCCCATTTTGTTGGCAAAAGGGGTGGATCAGATGGCTTTGAAAATAAGAGAAATTGCTGCAGCTCACAAAGTTGAAATTATCGAATCACCAGCCTTGGCGAGATCAATTTATCATACGACCAAGATAGAAGAGACCATTCCAAGTGGATTGTTTTTAGCTGTTGCCAAAGTGCTCGCTTACGTCTATCAGTTGAGACGATTCCGTCAAGGAAAATCCTCAAAACCGAGTTTTCCCTATCATATTGATGTGCCAAAAGACCTTCGCTTCGATTAAGGAACCTTTGATAATTTTCGTACGCTTCCCTCTTATAAACGGCCGTATTCCACGCTATGCATTTCATAGCTCATGAAAACTCAGATTTTATACCAAAATGAGCAATGCGGTATATTTTTTGCGATATAGCTATTAATTGTATTCATTAGTCAAAAAAGTGACGTTTATGGCCTTACCTTCGCTATCGCAGTTTTCACTTCCTGATCGACAAAAGTTGACGTCAAATGCTAAAGGTTTACTAAAAGGCAATATTGGAATACCGGTTCTACTATTAATGTTGTTAGGCATGATGACTCTGCCTTTACCCGCATTTTTGTTAGATATTTTATTTACCTTTAACATTGCTTTATCGATCGTTGTGCTATTGGTGGGGGTCTATAGTTTACGGCCCTTGGATTTTGCTGTTTTTCCTACGATTTTGTTAGTAGCCACTTTGATGCGATTGGGTTTGAATGTAGCCTCCACTCGTGTGGTTCTACTTGAAGGTCACAACGGAGGAGATGCGGCAGGTAAGGTGATACAGGCCTTTGGCGAAGTGGTTATCGGTGGTAACTATGCCGTTGGTATAGTTGTATTTTTGATCTTAATTATTATTAACTTCGTTGTTGTCACTAAAGGTGCTGGTCGTATATCAGAGGTCAGTGCTCGATTTACATTGGATGCAATGCCTGGTAAACAAATGGCGATTGATGCTGATTTAAATGCGGGCTTAATTGATCAAGATGAAGCGCGAAGAAGGCGTCAAGAGGTAGCGAGTGAAGCGGATTTTTATGGGGCGATGGATGGTGCTAGTAAATTTGTGCGTGGAGATGCGGTAGCCGGTATTTTGATTTTGATCATCAATGTGGTGGGTGGTTTGATCGTGGGTATGGCGCAGCATAACTTAGAGTTTCAAGATGCGCTGGAAAAATACATCTTACTGACCATTGGTGATGGTTTGGTTGCACAAATTCCTTCATTACTGTTGTCAACTTCAGCTGCGATTATGGTTACCCGAGTCAACAGCTCCGAGGATATGGGTAACCAAATAACCTCTCAGATGTTTGATTCACCCAAAGCGCTTGCGGTTTCTTCAGTCATTCTATTCTTGATGGGGATAGTGCCTGGAATGCCGCATTTTGCGTTTTTAAGCTTAGCAATTTTTTGTGGTTGGTTATCCTATGTTATCTACAAAAAGAAACTACCTCAAGAGCAAGAGTCTACTCAGGGTGCAAAGCCGGCTAATGCCCCACCTAAATCCCAATCGTTATCCTTAACCGGGCCTGAGCAAGCTCCCTTGCAAGGTGACATTCTTGAGAGAAGCCAAAATAGTGCCGAAATAACCTGGGACGATGTGATGCCTGTTGATATTGTTGGGCTTGAGGTCGGTTACCGGTTAATTCCATTGGTTGACAAGGCCCAGGGCGGTGAACTTTTAGGTCGCATTAAGGGAGTTCGTAAGAAATTGTCGAAAGATATTGGTTTCTTGATTCCTTCGGTTCACATTCGAGATAACCTAGATTTACTACCCAATCAATATCGAATTACGTTAATGGGAGTGACTTTAGGGGAAGCAGAAGTGTTTACGGACAAAGAACTTGCCATCAATCCTGGTCAGGTATTTGGTGAAATTGCTGGTACCAAAACACAGGATCCGGCTTTTGGCTTAGACGCGATCTGGATCGATTCGGCTCATAAAGATAGAGCCCAAACTCTCGGCTATACCGTAGTGGATATTAGTACGGTTGTGGCGACCCATCTCAATCAAATTATGAAAAAGCATAGCTTTGAATTGCTGGGCCACGAGGATGTTCAGCAATTATTAGAAATGTTAGCGAAGCACTCGCCAAAGTTGGCCGAGGATTTGGTGCCAACTACCGTGACGTTGCATGTGCTGAGAAAAGTCTTGCAGCAATTATTGAGGGAAAATGTCTCCATACGTGATTTTAGATCGATTGCTGAAGCGATAACCGCTCAGGGGCCCAACCAAGATCCATCGCGTTTGATTGCTGCAGTACGAGTGGCATTATCCAGGCAAATTGTACAGTCTGTTATTGGCAGTGATTCAGTTTTGCCCGTTATGACCTTAGATCCAAATTTGGAACGGATATTGCTGAACTCAGTTATGCAAGCACAAAAATCTGGCGCTGATGATAGCGCTTTCATTGAGCCAAGTTTGGCTGAAAGGGTACAGAGAGCATTAGTGGATGCAGCTAGGCAACAGGAGTTAGAAGGTAAGGCCCTGATTTTACTCACGGCTGCGCCCTTAAGAGAAATGCTTTCTAAGTTTGTGCGAGTCTTAGTACCCGATATGACAGTACTGGCTTATACCGAAGTGCCAGATAACAAACAATTGACAGTAGAGCGAGTCGTGGGTGTTGAAGCTAGCTAGTAGCCTAAAGCCCATCGAAGGAGAACACAATGCAAGCTAAAAAATTTACCGCGCCAGACATGAGAAGAGCCCTAGATATGGTTCGACTTTCCTTAGGGCCTGATGCCATGATTTTATCGACCAAGAGACAAGCAAAAGGTGTCGAAGTATTGGCGGCATGTGAAGAGGATATTGTTAAAGCTCGCGCTGAAATGACGCCATTTTCCCAGGATGAACAATTGTCAGAAGCGGATCGTCCGGAAGATCAGCAGGCCTTAAACCAAATCTCAGCCAATTACCAATCAGATCGGATATCCAGGTCTCGCGTCCAACCTTCGGTTGGCTTAGCATCGGGTAAAACCAAACAGGAGTTAATGCGTGAACTTGAAGAGGCTCGTCAGCGCATGTTACGCAATAAAAAAATGGAGAATATGACCATTGGCGATTTAGCGGATCAAATTCATGAAGAGTCAAAAAGTAAAGCGGCAGCGGAGCGCTCTGAGTCTTTAGCTGAGCATTCAGGGCAAGAAATTGACGCCTTGAGAGAAGAAATCAATGGTTTGAGGGCACTTTTTGAGAACCAACTTGCCGAGCGGGTTGCGTCACAACAGGCGCTACCTCGTGTTCATAAAACCACAAAAAGCCCTGCAGCTGACGTGGTACCCTTTAAATCGACTATTGGAAAGCGATTTTCTCGTTTAGGCTTGCAACAAAAAGCGACTCAAACCGTTTTGGCAAGCCTTAGTCAAGGCGTCAAAGAAAGACCGCTCACCAAAGAAGAATTATGGCCTGATGCCCTAGCTAAATTAGCCCACCATATCCCTGTAGACGCGAGTGATCCGGTTTCTTCTGGCGGTGTGTATGCTCTATTGGGGCCAACCGGCGTGGGTAAAACCACGACGGTTGCGAAGTTAGCCGCGCGGCATGTTCTTAGCCGAGGTGCAAGCGAAGTGGCCTTGGTCACCACGGATACCTACCGCATAGCGGCACATGATCAATTATGTTCGCTAGGACGTATTCTCAATGTATCGGTCACGGTTATTGATCAATTAGATGAACTGGCCCCAACCATTGAGCTGTTGTCGAAACGCTTTCATTTAGTGATTATTGATACACCGGGTATGAATCTTAATGATCCTTTGCTTAGTGAGCATTTAATGGCTTTAAATCAAGTCAAAGGCATCAAAACCTTGTTAGCCGTCTCAGCAAATAGTCAATATCAAATGATGAGAGCCTCTGTTCATGCCTACCAAAAAGCGAAGCTTTCGGGTTGCGTGTTAACCAAACTGGATGAATCAGCCAGTTTAGGTGAGGCGATGAGTCTTCTTATGGAAGCGGGTCTACCACTGACCTACATTACTGATGGTCAATCCGTTCCAGATGATATTGATTGTATTAAAGCCCATCAACTGGTTGCTCGCTCACTCAATGTCATTAAAGAGCATAAGCTCGATCAAGTGGCGAGTGTGTGAATTATTGATGAAGCTCTGAAATAGCATCTATACTGAAGAGACATGACAACTTTATGTCAAGCTCGCTAACCTTGCGTGTAGGAGTAGAAATGGTATGAGTCGCCCAATTCAGGTCATAGCGATTACTGGTGGTAAAGGCGGGATCGGTAAAAGTAATGTGTCGGTGAACCTTAGCGTGGCACTGGCTGGCCTGAGTCGTCGGGTTATGCTATTTGATGCGGATTTAGGCTTGGCAAATATCGATGTGTTATTAGGGATAAAACCAAAACAGACGATTGCCGATGTCTTAGCTGGACGGTGCGAGATGAGAGATGTAGTCGTTCTCGGCCCAGGTGGTATAAAAATAGTTCCAGCGGCATCTGGTTTACAGCATATGTCATCATTAGCGCCTCAGCAACACGGTGCCTTGGTGCAGGCATTTAGCGATCTCAGCGACCAATTGGATATTTTGATCATCGATACCGCCGCAGGAATTTCTGATACGGTCACCAGTTTTGTAACGGCAGCCCAAGAGGTTTTGGTGGTTGTTTGCGATGAACCCTCATCGATTACCGACGCTTATGCATTAATAAAACTCTTAAATATCGATTATAAAGTCATGCGCTTTAGAGTGATTGCCAATATGGCATCCAGCCCACAGCATGGCAAACAACTATTTGGAAAACTCAGTGGTGTATGTGAGCGCTTTTTGGATGTGACCTTGCAGTATGCCGGAGCCATTCCTTTCGATGAACAATTGAGAAAAGCGGTTCAAAAGCAAAAAGCAGTGGTTGATTTTGCCCCTAGGTCTAAGTCAGCTTTAGCATTCCGTCAATTAGCTGCTAAGATTGATGAGTGGCCCAGCTCCAGCGCACCAAGAGGGCATCTAGAATTCTTTGTTGAGCGGTTATTGCAGCATCAAGAAGCTTGAAATGACGGCAGGTGGTATCAGTATGTATCAATCGTCAAGCTCCTCTTGTCAAGGAATTGACCTTGAGCATTATGGCCCCATCGTTAAGCGAATAGCCTATTACCTACTGGCGAAATTACCCGCCTCAGTTCAGCTTGATGACCTGATTCAATCGGGCATGGTAGGTTTATTGGAGGCGGCAGAAAAGTTTGATCCCGATAAAGGCGCAAGCTTTGAAACCTATGCCAGTATCCGCATTCGTGGAGCCATGGTGGATGAAATGAGAAGAGGGGATTGGACTCCCAGATCCGTTCACAAAAATGCCAGAGAAGTCACTCAAACCATCCATCAGTTATCGGCAAGCCTTGGCCGCCAGCCCACCGATAAAGAGATCGCGCAAGCGATGTCGATTGAGCTGGATGATTATTATGACATGATTAAAGACGCGGCAGTAGGCCAGCTAGCCAGCTTAGAAGAGACCTTTGTCGATAACGATTTTACCAGCGACTTACATGCTGACCAGCAACATACTCCCCATGATGAATCCAATAAGGCGGCGTTTAGAAAAGCCTTAATTGATGCCATATCGGATTTGCCAGAAAAAGAAAGATTAGTCATAGCTCTGTATTATGATGAGGAACTCAATCTAAAGGAAATTGGCGAAGTCTTGGGAGTGAGTGAGTCCCGGGTTAGTCAAATTCATTCTCAAGCAACGTTAAGATTGCGTGCTAAGTTAGAGAGTTGGGGACATCGCTGAGGGGGCGTCTCAGTTGGGTGGTTAAAATAACTGCATATCGCTTGAATTGACGGTTTTAAAG
>CAXQRU010000138.1:0-27727 GCA_964226685.1 Polaribacter sp.
GGTTTTTAACGAACTGCCAAAAGCCACAAATATTGAAGGAGTGGAAGCCTTATTGCCGTGGAATATTAAATTGAAACATGGGCTTTGCTGAGCGCTTACGACTATATTGTATCCAAGGCACACGATATAATGGAACTTGTTTAAATAAGCGGCTGAAAGCAGACTCTAGGTGTCTCATTACCATGGCTTCCCAAATAATGGCATATAACTTTTCAATTCAAATGTTCGATGACAAAGATGCAGACCTAATACTGGCTGGCTCGTGTCTCGATATATAGGAAACCAATATATCCACTCAGACAATATCAGATATAGGGCGAGTACAAACATTTACTCTTCGATAATAGTTTATTTCCAAAAGAGAGCTTTTTCAATCAAGTCTGTAAAACTCTCGAAGCTTGCGGCATTCGCGTCATACTACAATAGGGAACTTAGCAACCTTTTAAAGAATACCTACTTGGGAACAGTAAGGCACTCTTAAACACTATAACGATTTTAGCTCTTTCTTAATTTTTGGATAACATTTAACAAACTCTTTGAAAACCGATTGAAAAGGCAAAGAACGAGCTTCTGAATACTGCTTGATTAACTTTTTAGCACGCGCTTTTTTACTGAAGGCATAAATTAATAAACTGAACACCAGGATTAACAAAAAGCTCAAACTGCCAATCAACCAAGACATCGATTTAGCTTCTATATTTTTGACCATCGAAACGTTTGCACCTATTATTGCTGCGACAAACATAAAAATGATATTGGGGCTAGGCCATTGACGAAAAATGGCTTTCAATTCTTCTGGAGATAGTTGAGATAAGTATTGAGTATCTTGAATTTTCATAGCATCTTCCCTAATAAGTCACAATGAGATGAAGTTAAAAGTGGGTATATTGTAATACCATTGCAGGCTAATTTCTATTTATTTTCACTTTGAATATCAATTATCGCCAACCTTACACCATCAATGAATGCATTCCATGCTTAACTGATCTAGTACAACTTCCCTCTGGTTGTTATCAAGATGATATAGCGATTATAGTATGTGAGTTAACTAGCAAATGATTCAATGATCACTCTTAAGAGCGAGGCACTACCCATTGAAACCCTGCCCAATGCTTCCTACCACGGATAACGATGGTTACTCTAGGCGAACCTTCGTTAAGCCCTCTCTTTTTTGTGCGCTCAAACTCCCAAAGCTATTTTGATCTTGGCAGCCAGCACTATGTTGGCCTACCTCGACGAGGACGATCTCCTCTTTTTAAAGCGTTCTTTTTCTGTTTGCGCAGGCGTCCGATAGCGATTTGAATCGTAGTTGCCATCCGGCCAACGGCTCTTGCCAGCTCTCCAATCTCATCTTTGCGCCCTTGCCCCAAGATTTTTTTGGTAAATACACCCTTACTGTAACTATCAGCAACCTTAGTCAGCTCAACCACAGGAGAGGAAATGCTATAGCTGACGACAAACGAAAGCGCCAAGGTCACGATAATGGTGAGCACCGCTAAAATTAGGGCACTATTTCTTGCTGAGATATAGGTAGCGAAGGCCTCATCGTAATCCTGCTGCACCACTAAGCGCCAATCAGGGCCCACCGAGCGACTGATAAAGACTCGTTTTTTACCTTCAAATTCTTTCACTTCAACGGAGAGATTATCTATCCCAAGTCCTGGATGTTCCTTAAAGTCTTGTAACTGGCCCACTAGCTTACTTTTGTCTTCTCCATGGGCAATTAAACGACTTTTATCATCGACCAACAAAGCAAAACCGGTTTTTCCAATGCGAGTATCAGTAATGTACTCCGAGATAGACAACAGCTTCGAGCACTGAGTCAAAACACCCACCAACTTTTTCCCATCATCATTTACCGGTATCGCAAAGCAGTGCAATGGTACTGGCTCAAGCTTACCGATCAACACCTGCTGACCTATTTTATTACCGGCAATCACCTGCTTGAAATATTCCCGATCACTGTAATTTTTTGAATCCTTGCCATCGCTCCTAGCAACGGCATCACCTTTGGTATCCGCCACAAACATCAATGTGACCCAATCCAAGTTGTTCGTAGCGGCAACCAATTTCGGCACTTGCTTTTCAGCCTCCATTTTTTTGAATTCATCAAAACTGACTAACAAACTGGCATTTTTGAGGTTTTTATCGACCCAATTATTCACCTCTGAAACCAATACATCTGAGGACTGTTTGAGACTTTGCTCCACCACCATTTTTTGCTCTTGCTCGGTTGTCATCATTTGGTAAATAAGGCCTGCTGAAGGAATCAGGGATATGAGTAGACAATTGAGCAAAATTTTAGGGAATATTTTTACATGTTGTAGCATTGGGAAGCTCTCCTGTTATGGTTTCCCCATAAGGCATCATATGAAACCTCTTGATCAAGTAAGAGGCTCCATATTTTAGTCTATACCATAATTGGCATAACACCTAAACTATGGCACAAAAATCAGGTTTTGCCAGTCATTAAGGGGCTATTATTTACTCACCCCCATCAAATAAGGAATGTTCACGCAAATAATTGAATTAACTTGCATAAAATACCTCAAAAACTCTAGGTAGGGCAGTTCTCAAGTTACCTATTCAGTGGTTATGGTTTACAATAGTGAGACCAATTTTTTAGAGGATCTTTACCTAATGAAACACATTATTATTGTGCTTATCCTGTTAGCCGCTGTGGCAGGTTACTTTGTTCTACAAAAAGACGACTCTTCCAGCCCCGTTGTTTCCGGCGAGGGAGATGCCAGTTTCTTAAGTTACATTCCTGCTGACACCATTTTCTTCGGTGGCACCATTGCGCCTTACGATCTAACAGAGTTCGCTGAAAATTATCCACTGATGTCTTATGGCGAGCAACCTTCTCTGCTTGAGTACGCCGACAAGGATGATAAAGCTGTATTGATGCTTCTTGGTTTGTATGAAGTGTGGATGGAAACATTAAATGACAACGACCTTGCCAAGGCTTACGCGAAAGCAGGCATTGATAAGAACTACTTGGGAGGTATTTATACCATTGGCCTTCAGCCAGTCGCCAGAATGAAATTAGCTGACGATAAAGCGTTCATTGACTTTGTTCAAAGCGCAGAAACAAAAGCGGACGTTAAAGCAGAAGAAAAAACAATTGATAGCCTTACTTATCGCTCTTACTCATTTCAAGTGCCAAACGATGCTCCAAAGTTTGAGCTAGTGATTGGGGTAAATAACGGTTTCGCCACCATTGCTGTGATCAACAACAATGACGAGCAGTCACTTTCATATGCCTTCGGCCTTAAGAAGCCAGAAAACTCATTAGAGAGCAACAACGTTGCTGGCAAACTGATTGAAGAACACCGATACGTCGCGAACACTGTGATATATGCCGACATTGAAGGTGTTCTTACTGGTCTTAGCAATCCAAAAGCAAATAGCTTAGGTAAAATGCTTGATGCAATCATCCCATCTGGAGCGGAGCGCGAAGCATTGCTTTCCAGTGCTTGTCAAGACGAGTTTGCTCGCATTGGGAAAGCCTGGCCAAAATTGGTGATGGGCTATACCAAGATGAGCGGTAATAATGCCACTATGCACGCTCTCCTTGCCATCAATGATTCTGATATTTCAGGCCAACTGCAAAAACTCAGAGGCAGCATTCCCAAATTCTTTAAAGAAGATGGCGCCAACATGATGTACTCTTTTGCGGCGGGCTTGAACATGGATGAGTTGGCTCCTGTTGTTGATAACCTGGCGTCTCAACTTAAGCAAGCCAATTTCCAATGTGAGCCGCTAAGAGCATTGAGTGAAGAAGCCGACATTCCTCCACATGTACTGGCGCAAACTAAAATTCTTTCTGGCATCAAAGGCATTGGCATCGGCGTATCTAACCTAGCAATGGATTCTCGCCAAATGCCAACTGAGTTAGATGGAATTATCACTTTAACTGCAGGCAATCCTGATGCTCTCATTTCTATGGCTCAACAAATGAACCCCATGATGTCAATGGTTCAGATCCCATCGGATGGCTCGGCGGCCGAAATTGCGTTCTTAAAGAGCGCACCCTTGCCTTCAACTCCTAAAGTAGCTAAATACGACAACCACATCGTCGTTTTTGCTGGTGACGAAGCTAGCCGTCAGGCGAAAGACTTGAAGAGTGAAGGGGTTGAGCCCAACGGAGTTTTGTACTTGAGCCTAAATTACAAGAAACTTTTTGGAATCATGAGCACAATGCCTGGGATGAACGACCCCGCACTAAAAGAAGTCATGGATAACTTTATCGAAAACGAAGTGACTATCGGTGGCTCAATCGATTTCAATCAAAAAGGTATTGAAATCATTGGCGATATGAGCTGGAAATAGCGCTCTCAACTGGCCCTTCATGAGGGCCAGTTTTCTTTTAGCCCATCCATTCACTATTAATACCATCCTGAAATTTTCTCATCCGGCCCTTTAACAGCCTGTTAAATACCTAGCTAAGTCAATACCACGCCTGATCTAGGGTTCAGCTTTTGTTCAGCTTTAACCCAATACACTTATAAAAAATAGCCAAAACCGAGATCGACATTATGAAACAGGCATACAACTACTTTTTGGCCCTAGCAGCATCCTTGCTCTTAGCAGGCTGCGGCTCTGGAGAGGGCGAGATATATTACGATGGCTACTACTACAATTATGAACCCGCCTTTTTAGAATTCAGTAGCCCAAGTCGCACCCAAATTTTGGAGGGCGAGAGCGTCTATGTCCAAGTTAAAGTGCTCGATGGCTACCTAGAAGAAGACGAGGGTATCACTCTTTACTTAAATGGTAACCCAATTAGAAAGGAAAAGTACGCGCCCTTTGAGTGGAATGCTTCTGATCAACCTGACAACCAACTCGACAACCTCCCCATTGGTACCCATATCTTGACCGCAGAATCTCGATCAGAAGGCTACTATATTGAGACCTTTATCTTTATCGAGGTTGTCCCTAACAGCAGTCAGCCCAATGGCTTTCAATCTTGGAGCAACCCCTTCACTTGGGGTGGCAGCATTCCAGGTAACGGTGCCGATGTCACTATCGCCGCAGGCAAGACCGTTCTATTGGACCAAAATATCCAAGTAAGAAATTTAACCGTAGAGGGAACCTTAGTCTGCGCCAACAAAGACCTAGTCATTGATGCAGAGCAAATCATCGTAAGAGGCCAAATGCGCTGTGGTACGCCTCAAGAGCCATTTAATCACAACCTAAGAGTTGCTCTGAACGGCCCTTTCAACATTGTTGCAAACGGCAGCTTAGAGCTAAACAACAACATACAGCAAAGCTGGTCAGGACTGAGGGAGTCTGTTAATTCAGGAGTCTCTCAGATCCTTTCTGCAAACGCTACCAGCTGGAAAGTGGGTGATCGCATCGTGATTGGCAACCACAATGGCAGCCAGTCAGAACAACGAACCATTGTTGCCATCAATGGCTCAGCCATCACCCTAGACAGCCCATTAGCCAATAGCTATATCGGACAGCAAACTCAAGCGGACAACTTTGCCAGAGTGGGCCTGTTGACTCGAGATATCATTATCGAAGGCAAAAGCTTTAGCACGAACGCTAACCTCAGCATCCAATCCGGCGGCAAAGCCTACCTTTCCGGCATTGAATTCTATCGTCTTGGAGAAACGGCTACCGCTCTATCAACCATCAACTGGACCTTCGGTAACATTGCTGGACAGTACTTTAGCAACAACAGCATCAGCGATAGCCAGAACGGATGTTTGACTCTACGGTCATCCATCAATGCACTGATTACAGACAATGTCTGCACCTACACCACTGGCACCCCCCTGATTCTTGATGATATATCAGAGCAGGAAAACTTATCGGAGCAAAACCTTTTTAATAGGCAGTAAAACTGTGCGATCAAGGAATGGAGTGAGTTAGGTTTAAGAGCACGGATGCTCTCTTTTTAAATCGATCTCTTCTTAATCGCTACAGCTTTTTATACCCCAAAAAAGCCAATGCATTCTTGAATCGACCTTTGCTCTTGAGCTTGATACAACTCAAAAATATCGGCAACGGGCGCTCCTAAGGCTTCTTCAAATTGGCCCTGCTGGCTAAGCTCTAAATGTTCACTGGTGGCAGTGTCGCCAAGGTTCGATTGAAAAATTCCCGCCGCACTCACTGGTAAAAAGTCTTCGTAAATAATAGGATCAAAACGCACCAATTGCTGCGCGACCAATTCATCAATCGTTTTGTGGCGACCAAGGGTTTTATCGACCGTTTCGTCCACGATAGAGTATTGAAAAAATGCCAGTTCCTTTTCTCGAAGCTCTGGGTACGTATCTGGAAATTTTGCAAAGACTTCATCAAGCACAGCATTATATTCACTGGCATTAGAGCCGGCCGCATCAGGAGTAACGATGGCTCGCACCTCGTCGAGTAGTTGATCGTACAGCGCCTGTCCCTTCGCGGTAAGCGCAATCCCCCTCTGCTCTATTTCACCAAAGCGAGCCGTATGCACGCCTTTCTCATCTGTAAAGGCCACTTTTTCTTCCAGCGCTTTAAAGGATGTTTGACGTAATAAAATGGGACAACGACGCCTGGGTGGGCCTTCGATGACCGCTTTGGGAGTAATATCGCAATGAGGCATTTCTCTTTGAACAACGTCGATATCTAATGTGGCGGGTGTTAAATGATTAATATGCGGCCCTTTAAATGACACTACATCGGCAATTAAACGATGTGCTTGATGAAGCTGTTCATACAAAGTTTTACTTACCAAAGCCTCATCATGCCAACGGAAAATCTCTAACACTTCATCAATAAATATTTTTGACTGGCTCGTTTTGAGACCGCCATTGAGTTCGGCCTCATTTAATAAATTCAACAGCTTATTTGAAAAAATATGTCGCTGATTTAAAATGGCTTGAGCTTGGTCTTTCAAGGCCGCGTCTTCAATCAATTCCAAACGCAGCAGTGAGGTAAAAATACGAAAAGGATTTGCCGATAGTGCCGCGCCATCTATCGGGCGAAATGCCGTTGAGTGCACCGGAATACCTGCCACGGATAAATCATAGTAACCAACAGGGTACATACCCATTAAGGCAAATACGCGGCGCAAGGTACTTAGCTCGCTCGCAGTTCCGACTCGAATCGCACCATGACGCTCCTCGCTCAAACGAGATAGATTATTGGTTTTTTCTAAAGCGTCTTTTAATAATTTATTGGAAGTGAGCACTTCCCTATTCACTTCGCTCACCAAATCGAGAAGGCTGCCATACAAAGGCACCTCTTTTCGATACATATCTGACATTGCTCTAGAAAACTCAAGACGCAACTGATCTGAGCTCACCATGGTATTCTCACCTCCCGATAAATAACCTTGCAAATTCGCTACCGCTTGTTTGGTATCATAAGCCTTAGTGACGGCGCTCACCACCGCCACACTCCCGACACCCGTATTCACCACGTTGGCAATGTTACCTAAATTAATGCCGCCAATGGCCGTTAGGGGAAAATGACCATTCAGTATTCGCACCCATTTTGATAAATTATCCAAACCAATTTCGACGACTTCTTTAGTATCCGTTGGGAACACCGCACCCAATGCCAAATAACTGGGTTTAAAGGTCGCCGCATAGCACCATTCATATTCACTATGTGTGCTGATACCTAAGCGCAAACCCGCTTGCTTAATCGCCGCCACATCCGCATCTTGAATATCCTCCTGGCCAAGATGCACTCCGTAGGCACCGCACTCAATGGCCAATTGCCAGTAATCATTAATAAATAACCTGGCTTGGTAACGCTCACTTAAAGCCACTGACTTGGTAATCAATGTCTTTAGCTCAGGCCCCTCAACACCTTTAATTCGAAGCTGTATGGTTTTCACGCCCAAGGCTAACAAACGCTCGATCCAGTCAACGCTATCTACCACCGGGTACAAACCCAACTGACCTTCGCAACTGGCAAAGGGCAAGTGATTAATATCGAGGGCGGTAAAACTCACTTGAGGGAAGTCATCTAAGGAAAGTGGTTCGCCACTTTGTTTCACCGGCCCACGCTGACCGCCCGCCAAAGGCGTGGCCAAGCGAATGGCTCGATGGATATAGGCATTCGCCAGTACAACCGCATCCTCCAGCGATTTACCTCTGGCCAAATAGGCCGCAATGGCCGACGCCAAGGTGCAGCCCGTGCCATGAGTGTGCGGCTGGTCAAGCTTTGGCTGCGTCAACCAGGCATGACCTTTTGCATGCACTAGATAATCTTGTGAAAACGTTGAAAAGTCATTATGGCCGCCTTTTAGCAGCACCGCTTTAGCACCCATTGCTAGCAATTGGCGGGCCGCCTGCTCTTGGGTCGTAGAGTCAATGATCTTGATACCCGTGAGCTGCTCAGCTTCAGAACGATTGGGGGTGATGATATCAATACAAGCCATATGATGACGTAATTCGTCAATAACCGTTGAATCTGCTAACGCTTGACCAGAACTGGGCATCAACACAGGATCCAATACTAAGGTGTAAGAACCCAACCGCTCAAACATTTGCTCTGCAATCTCAGCGGTGGGTAACACACCGACTTTAATCACCGAAGGCTGCATATCGGCCTGCAGGCTGTTGAGCTGAGTTTCAAACTGCTCTATGGTTACAGGAAAGACAGCATCAACCCCTTGGGTGTTTTGAGCGGTGATGGCCGTTATTAGCGAACAGCCGTAAGTTTGGAGGTCAAACAGGGTTTTGAGATCGGCTTGAATACCTGCCCCACCACCAGAATCCGAGGCAGCTACCGTCCAAACAATTGGGTCTTTCATAGTGTTCCTTAGCGGCAAAATTGGCCTTCAAAGGTAGCACCATTGGGGCTGGTGGGCAATAACGAGGTCAACTCATTATTGCGGCTTAAGGATTCGCTCAATCGCCATTGCATGCGGTTCTGGAATTAAGCTTTGCCATTGAGCACTGCTCGCATCAACCGTCAAGGTGAATGGGGTATCGTCATTTTTCTCAATGAAGGTGATCAACCAAGTTGCTCCATGTTGAGAGAGTTCATAAGCTGCCCAATCATCGCTATGATGATCCATATTAGCGACATGTCGTTTGCCATGACAAAGAGCTGACTCTTTCGATGTGATCGGAGGGCGCGGGCAGTGGTTGTTATTGTTGATATAGGTTTTAAAAACCTCTCGATCTTCAACTTTATGAACCGCCTCAACCACCAAATCTCCCTTCTTGTTAATCAGACCGCACTGACCACCCAGATAAAAGGTATGCTCACCATGCTGTTCTATTCGAAATGGGCCATTACATACCACAGAATGACCATAATCAAAGGGAGAGGCTTGTTCAAAACCCGGGGCTAAAACGATGTCAAGTGTTTGATTCAAAAAAACCATTCTACCCCCTACCATACCCCGAGCTAAACCATCCACAAAGTAATCGCAGCCATTATCAAAAAAAACAACTCGTCGAGAAGTACCATTCTTATGAACGTAAAAGGTATTTGCTGATGAAAGAATCACACAGGCAAGACCTGCATCATCATATTGGAGATTACCTAAAACCGATTGATCAAGTCGTAAGATATCGCCATCAATAACGCCACAGTGTTCGGCATAATGATATTCGCCACCACCATCTTTAGTGGGGTAATGGCATGATTCATCCGCATTGGCTAGCAACGAAAACGGTAAAAATAGGATAAAGAATAATTTGTTCATAAGCTTTTTCTCTATTACGAAGCGCTTTTTTATATCATCACCAAACAGAATACCAGAGCCAATCTGTTTATGGCTAGCTGCTGATAAGCTAGTATCAACCTTATCCCTACCAGCAGAATACCCCGTCACCCAAATCTTCACAGATAATTCACAGAACACCCTCTCAGTAAGCGCTATACTAAAATTTCTGTTAATTGTACCAAGGGCTGGCGCGAGATGAATCCAATAAAAACCTTTCTGTTTCTCCTATTTTCAATCAGCAGCTTTGCATGGGCTGAAAATTCGCTTAACGTTTTGCAAGTGTTTGAAGAAAATTATCAAAATGCACCGGGAATCACGATTCGCTTCGATAAACCCATGGGCGATATCGACCAGATTGAACAATCCATTAAGTTAGTCGCTGACACCACGACCATTGAACCCAACTGGATCATTGGTGAAGACCCACATACGGTGATATTGCCTTTTTTGGAGCCTGAAACGCCTTATACCGTATCGATTATGAAAGGTATTAAATCAAAGGATGGCATAGTCTTAACAGAAACTTATCAGAAAAAAATCACCACTCGAACGCTAACCGCCAGCATTAGCTTCGCCAGTAAAGGTACGATTATTCCTCCAGAAAAACGCATTGCATTGCCTGTCACTGCCGTCAATGTAGCAGAAGTGGATATCGACTTTTTCCGAGTAAAGCCCTCTGAACTTGGAAAATTTTTCCAACATAACAACTGGCAAGGCAATGCTCATGTTTGGGATTTAGAGCAAACCAGAGATTGGATGACCCTGGCCTATAGCGGTCGCTACCACTTAAGTTTACAAAAGAACCAGAGAAAAACCATCAATCTTGATTTGGGCGCCGCTGAACAACTCAAACAACCCGGTTTGTATGTTGCGATCATGCGT
Organism: Polaribacter sp.; assembly: GCA_964226685.1. GTDB lineage: Bacteria > Pseudomonadota > Gammaproteobacteria > Pseudomonadales > Cellvibrionaceae > CAXQRU01. The sequence goes on from CAXQRU010000138.1 coordinate 10,559, forward strand.
CAAGCAGGCCAATACGCCTATGAGTACAACGCCACCTATTTCAGTATTTCTGACATTGCTTTACATGCTCGCGAGTACAACAATCACTACTCCGTTTTCGCCAACTCAATTGAAAGCGGGGAGAAGCTAAGCGGGCAAAATATTCATTTATTAAATGACAAAGGTGAAGTCATTAGCACCGCCACCACGGATGCAAAAGGCTATGCAAAAATAGCAAAAGATCCCAATGGCGCTTATTTGCAGGCCAATCAAAAAAATCAGTTTACTTTATTGAAAGTCAATACACACGCCCTAGATTTATCGTCTTTTACCAATGCCACTTTACGCCATAGCCCCATCGAAGCCTTTATTTATGGCCCAAGAGATTTATACCTTCCTGGTGAAACCGTCCCCGTCAATATTTTGCTAAGGGATCACGATGGTAAACTTCTGAACAGCAGCCTGCCTCTCAATGCCAAAATATTTTCAGCCGATGGCACCGTAGTCAAGGAAACGACTTTACAAGCCAGCTCTCCAGGTTTCTATCAAATTAAACATGAGCTATCTGAAAATGCAGCTACCGGCATTTGGACTTTGACAGTCAGCACTGGCGATATCAAAAAGAATTATGCGTTTAAAGTTGAAGATTTCAAACCTGAGCGCATGACATTACAGCTCTTTGGTGGCCCACCCAAAAAACAACAGCAGCTTAAGTCCGATATGATCACCATCCCCGTTGAAGGTAGCTATTTGTATGGAGCACCCACAGCAGGCAATCAAATCGATGGTTTTATCACAGCGCAACCCGATGGTTATATTTTTGAAAACCACAAAAGTTGGTACTCTGGTGATAGTACGGTTGATCTATCAGAGTCACGAATTTACTTTGAAAAAATTGCTCTCAATAGCAACGGTAAAGCAACGCTTGCCACCAAAAATGTTTGGAATAACATAGAGGCACCCTTACTGCTCAATGCCAGCATTTCATTGTACGAAACGGGTGGCCGCCCCGTCACTCGAAATACCAGCATCAGCTTATTGCCCAAAGCAGATACCTTATTAGCACTTGAGCCACAATTTAGTGAAAATCCTAAAAGTGATTCTTTAGTCGAGTTTAAACTTGGCGCACTAACCAAAGATGGCGAATTCACCGAAGCTAAACAAGTTAAAGTGCGCTTGGTTCGAGATTACCGTAGCTATTATTGGCGCTACTCTGACAGCCGAGGCTGGTTCTGGGATTATGAAAGTAACCCTTACAGTGTCTTCGAGCAAGTGATCGACATCAGTAAAGATCACAACACAATTGCAGTACCCGTTGAGTGGGGAGAGTATCAACTTGAGATGACTCGCCCAGGCAGCCCCAAAACCGTATTCCAGTTCAGCACTGACTACGACTATTGGTGGGAAAACGATAATACCTCGGGCAAAGGCCGCAAACCTGATGCCGTGCAACTTGGCATAAAACAAAAGCAAGTGAGCCCTGGTGATAATGTCGATATCAATATCATTCCCCCTCACGCCGGCTATGCTTTAGTGACGGTAGAAAACAGTGATGGCATTTTATGGCAAGATCGTTTTGATATCGAAGAAAGCGGGAAAGAAGTCAGCATCCCGACTCAAAAGGATTGGGATCGTCACGATATTTATATCACGGCGATGGTGCTACAAAAAGGTATGAACAATGGTATCTCACCTAAGCGCGCCTTTGCCTTTAGTCACCTGCCCTTAAAAGGTGCTGATCGAACCATGAAGTTGTCATTGACTGCGCCTGAAAAAGTAGAACCGGGTACGACGGCAAAAGCACAAGTTAAGGTCGACAACGCAAAAGCCGGTACTATGGTAACAATGGCGATGGTGGATATTGGCGTGCTCAATATCACTCGTTTTGAGAGACCGCAACCCGAGCAATACTTCTTTAGCGCTCGCCGCTTTGATGCCAACTTGTTTGATGTCTACGGCAGCATTGTTGATCGTGGCAATAATCCTTACGCTCGCCAATTATTTGGTGGTGATCTTCAAAAGCTTAAAAACATGGCCGAAGCGAACTTAGGTCGCGGCGGTAAGAAGTCTAAGTCAGAGGTGCAAATCGTCTCCTTTATGGCAGACCCTGTTGCCATCAATGATGAAGGTGTAGCTGAATTTGAATTCGACATACCACAATTTAATGGTTCTGTACGTTGGATGGCCGTTGCCTTTAACGATACGCAGTACGGTAGTAGTGAGCACGATATGAAAGTGGTTGACAGCGTCGTCACACAAATTTCTATGCCGCGCTTTCTAGCCATTGGAGATCAAACCAAAATTGCTTTGGACGTTCACAATCTCAGCGGCGAAAAACACACTTTATCCATCGATATGAGTTTTGAGGGTGCACTCGCGCCGCAAACATTCAATCAAGTTCTTGTGCTTGAAGATAAAGAAAAACAAACGCTAAAAATTGATTTAAAATCGCCCATCAGTGTAGGCCAAGGCGATATTAAATTAACGCTGACTAGCGAGGGTAGCGATGCTATTAAAGTCAATCGTCAGTGGCCGATCCATGTTCGTGCCGCGTATCCTTCTGAAACCATTTCTCGAAGGGTGACCATTGAACCGGGTAAAACCTGGAAAAATGATGTCAGCATTAATCATTGGTATGACAGCACGGTTGAAGCTCAGCTCACCATCTCCAACCAGTTACCGATTAATTTTTCCAGCCACTTTAATTATTTATTGCGCTACCCCTATGGTTGTTTAGAGCAAACCACCAGCTCAGGTTACCCATGGGTATTGTTGACTCCAGAAATTTCAAAACGCTATCTTAACAAGCCCTATGATGGCGCTGAGCGAGTCAAAAATATCACCGCTGCAATAGACCGACTGGTTGGCAAACAGCGCAGTGATGGTAGCTTTGGTTACTGGGATGCCACCAGCCATGAAGCACACTGGGGCACTGTATACGCCACTGAATTTTTAATGCAGGCACGAGCTGAAGGGGTTTTAGTTCCATCGAGCATGTTTGAAAATGCCGTGAGCAAACTACAGCAATACCTTAGAGAAAACAGTCAAATTGGTAATTACTATGGCTCTGATGAGTATCAGTTCATTACCCGTGCCTATGCTGCCTACGTGCTCGCTAAGCTTCGAAAAACTTCTCTTGGTGATGTTCGGCGCTTGGAAAAACAAATGGAAGGTAAAAATGTTACGGCTCTAAGCTGGGTTCACTTAGGTCTAAGTTTCCATTTATTAAGTGATGAGAACGCTGCGCAAAGGGCTTTCGAAAAAGCCAAAACCATTGAACTCGCTCAAACCCGTCATCGATACTATTATGGCGATTATGGTAGCGAAGTGAGGGATTTAGCGTTGGCTTATAGCTTGCTCGCAGAACATAAGCTCGACGGTACACACTACTTATACGCGCTATCAGAGGCTATTCGTAAACAAAATTGGTTTAGCACACAAGATCGTATCGCCTTAATGCGCGCAGCCAATCAAATCAATAACAGTAATAATGGCAAAGCTTGGCAAGCAACCATTGATTTAGTCACCATGCAACAAACTGTAGAGGAAACCGGAGCCTTTAATGCCATTTTAGATTTGGAACAAGCCACGGCGTTAAAGACTGTGACCAGTAAAGATCAAACTTTATATTTGAACTATACAGCCATAGGCAATAGTAAAACTGCGCCCACTCCCATCAGTAATGGTGTGTCTATTTCAAGAACCTACTATTCTATGGACGGCCAAGTGATTGATCCTAAACTGCTAAAAAGTGGCGACCTGGTTGTGGTTGAATTAACGGCAAAGGCCACCAATAGACAGGACCGTATACCCGATGCCTTGATTGTTGATCTGTTACCAGCGGGACTTGAATTGGAAAACCAAAACCTAGGCAACGCCTCGGTGAGCTTGGCCAATGTGCAGCTTATTGACAACTCTCGACCCATTACCGCCAAACAATTGCACGAGCAAAATAATATTTTGCATGAGGAATTCAGAAGTGATCGTTACGTGGCTGCATTGGATATGCGCCCCTACAGTACCTATCGATTATTTTATTTGGCACGCGCGGTAACGCCGGGTACCTTTGTGGTTCCACCGAGCTACATCGAAGACATGTATAAGCCATCAATCCATGGCATTGGCTCCACCCATGGCACCATGACGGTTACTGAGTAAACTCGCAGGCGTTAGTCGATGACATTTTTTATCCCTAGCGCCCGATTTTTTCTTCGCCTGTTATACAGACTGATCAAATGGTTTCTAATCACCATGATCAGTCTGTTTTTATTATTCCTATTGCTCGACTGGATCTATCCTACTCGTCTGCCAGACACTCATCACGCCCAGGCTATCATTAGTGAATCGGGTGATCCACTGCGATTTTTTGCAACCGAGGATGGCATTTGGCGCTACCAGGTGTCCCTAGACTCACTCTCCCCCAATTATTTGGAAGCTTTATTACAATACGAGGATAAACACTTTTACCAACACCCTGGTGTGAATCCATTGTCGTTAGTGCGAGCCGTAGGTCAATGGGTCACGACCGGTCGCCCCGTTTCGGGCGGCTCCACATTGACCATGCAGGTAGCCCGTTTGGTCAAACCCATGAATCGAACAGTATGGGGGAAAGCCAAACAAATTTTTTGGGCACTACAATTGGAATGGCATCACAGTAAGGAAGAAATTCTGACTTACTACGTTAATCATGCGCCCTTTGGCGGCCCGATCGAAGGGGTTGAAGCGGCATCGCGAGCTTATTTTGGTTACAGTGCCGATCAGCTAACCGATGCTCAAGCGGCTTTGCTGACAGTGCTCCCTCAATCACCCAGCCGTTATCGCCCCGACCGTTACCCAGAGCGCGCACAACAGGCGCGCGATAAAGTCATTTTGCGCATGCAAGAATTTGGCATATGGAATGAGCAAACCGTTAACGAAGCCTTACTGGAGCCGGTCATCGCCCAAAATATTAAAGGCGTGACCTATGCGCCCCTGCTGGCGAGACGACTTCACAACCAACTTCAAAACCAAGCCGTTGTCAAAACCTTTATTGACTTGGGATTACAACGCAATATTGAACATAGCTTAGCCACTTATGTGCGAAGCATTGATAAACATGCATCTGCCGCCATTATGGTAATGGATCACCAAACCGGGAATGTTCTGGCCTACGCTGGTAGCAGCGACTTTTTAAATGACGAGCGCTTTGGACACGTTGATATGATTCGCTCATGGCGATCACCTGGCTCGACACTCAAACCTTTTATTTATGGCCTTGCTATGGATCAGGGCCTGATTCACAGCCACTCGCTGTTGATGGATATTCCCACCCGCTTTGGTCAATACCAACCCGATAACTTTGATACAGGCTTCAACGGGCCAGTCTCAGTGGCCACCGCTCTCTATAGTTCTCTCAATGTTCCAGCCGTACAAATACTCAATGAGTTAGGGCCAAAGACCTTTTACAGCCGACTGCACTCGAGCCTCGTCCCCATTCGTCTACCAAAAGGCAATACGCCTAGCCTTGCCATCGCTTTAGGGGGTGCTGCCACAACATTGGAAGACTTAGTCAGTCTTTATGCTAGCCTCGGTAACGGTGGCTATACGGTTCAACCTCGCTATTATGAGCAAGATAAAACGGTAAAACGACAACTCCTAACACCTGAAACGGCCTGGGTCATCCGCCAACTGCTGCCCGGCGATTCAGCCTTTGGTCATGTCCAACCCGCACAACACGATTGGGCTTGGAAAACCGGCACCAGCTATGGCTATCGAGACACTTGGGCGGTTGGCGTCAACAGTCGCTGGGTCATTGCCGTGTGGGTCGGGCGACCCGATGCCGTGCCCATCGTGGGCCACTACGGCAGTAAAACAGCGGTACCATTACTCAAACGAGTGAGCGGCTTTTTACCACAAGGGGAGTTCGTTCCACCCCCAAAAGAAGTGACACAACGCGATATTTGCTGGCCCAGCGGCAAAGCTACTGAGGATGCCCATAACTGCGATAAACAACAAAAGAGCTGGGTCGTTCGCGGGCAAATTCCGCCGACGCTCATGCTAACAGGTAATCAATCTAACGCGCTGGACTTTGCCGAAATCAAATTACAAATTGCCAACGATTCAGGCCTTAGAGTGCCACTAGAATGCAATGTCCCTAGTCATAGCAAAATTGTGGACGTCTGGCCCACTGGCGTCGACCTGTGGATACCCATCGATTGGCGCAAGCAGGCCAAGATTGGTGAAATCGACCCAAGATGCGCACATATCCCAAGCCCCCCCATGTATGGCCATACCGTCTACATCAGGGGCCTATGGGATAACGACCGTATTCGAAAACATGCGATCACCCTTAGCGAGCCTAAAATCCAGGTTCAAGCAGAAGGAGGTATTGCCCCTTGGCACTGGTTTGTTAACGGTAAGTTATTGGAGGAAAAAGGCGAGTCCTTAACCTTGAAAAACCTGACGCCCGGCCACTATCAACTGAGTGTTATGGACAATAGCGGCGCGAGCGATAAGGTAGAGTTTACGATCGAAAATTAATAGCGTCTGTATTCGGCTAAGCCCTATGGCATTGCTCCAACAGCACATCGATAAAGACCAAAGCGCTGCACACCGTCAATCAGTTCTGATACGGGCACCAAGCGATTGCCGCCCTGCTTAGCCCCCTCGTTGCGAGCCAAATCATAGAGTTCTGTCTGAACGGTGTAGTGGTCTCGTTTAATGAAGCCCAGCTTGTACGTGGTACTGACCGTAATTTCACTCAAACGATCACACCCCTCGACCTCGTTCATACCCACCACTTGAACTAAGCGAGCCGCATCAGATACATGAACAACCTCACAACCACTGATCCATACACACATTAACACTGCCACTAGGCGCTTCATTATTAAACCTCTCTCTCATTATGAATTTTTGTTATGACGACTCTCAATTAGAAAAAAAAATCGTCTTTCGTCTTTTTCCGCTTTTCAACTATGGTTAAAACATAGCCACAGGAAATGAGAACCATGTCTCGTTATTTATTATCTCTAATCATATTTTTTTCAGCCACCGCCATTGCGGGGGATTTCCACGCCGTATTCAATGGTCGCGCCGTCCATTTTGAAGGTCAAAATTGGAACGAACGCAACTGGGGCCTCGGCTTTCAATATGACTTTGAACCACAGGGTTCATGGATTCCAGCCGTCTCCGGCAGTATTTTCCGAGATAGTAACAAAGATATCTCCCGATACCTAGGTGTTGGCATGCGCAAACGCTTCGTGCTCTCTGGTATTTCAGATAAATGGCATGCTGACTTGGGCGTCTTCGGCTTTTTGATGACCCGCAAAGACTTTCGGGATAACGATCCGTTCTTGGGCGCCTTACCCTTTGTGTCTATCGGCAATGAACGCGTCTCAGTCAATATGACCTACATTCCAGCCATTACCGCGGAAGGATCGCCCCTGGCTTACTTCCAGGTGACCACCAAATTGATGGAGTTTTAAGGCTCCATCGACCGACTGGCAATGACCTCATAGGGCGCAAAGCCTTTCGATTGCCACCAGCTGGACGCACAATCATCACTTGCTCCCCAACCCACTTGTGCGGTTTGTGCTCCCATCGCTTGCAGCCGCTCAGTTAAAATCTGCAGTAACCGAGTCGCCAAGCCTTGACCACGGTGCTCTGGCTCGACCCACAAACTATAAAAAACAGCCACTAGACTTTTTTCTACACCCGGCTTTTCATAAACATGACCGCTTAAGGTACCCACAGGCTCATCGCCTAATCTTGCCACCAAAACCACCGCCCGAGAGGATGCAATCAACTGGCCTAAAGAATCCGAACAATGAAACCACCAATCTTCACTCGGGCCACCAAAAGGCAACAACCCCTGACTCTGCAGACTCCACCAAAAACCAAGAATATGCTCCCGGTCTGACTCTGTCGCTTGCTCGATAGAATAACTCATGAAAGCTTAAAGAACGTCTCGCGATAATGCCTGAGTTCAGCAATCGACTCTTTGATATCATCCAAAGCCAAGTGTGCACCGCTTTTTACTACGCCCTCCAAGACCTCCGGAGCCCAGCGGCGAGCGAGTTCTTTAACAGAACTGACATCGAGATTGCGATAGTGAAAGTAAGCCTCTAATGCCGGCATACCCTTGGCTAAAAAACGGCGATCCTGACAAATCGAATTGCCCGCCATCGGCGACTTACCCGCATCGACCCATTGACTCAAAAAGGCAATAGTGTCTTGCTCGGCTTGGGCTAAAGTCACTTGGCTACTACGAACTCGTTCCGTTAAGCCCGACTGGCCATGTTGTCGGGTATTCCACTCGTCCATCGCATCAAGTCGTGCGTTTGGCTGCGAGATAGCATAGACTGGGCCTTCTGCGAGAATGTTGAGCTGACTATCGGTGACAATGGTAGCGATTTCAATAATGACATCGTTCTCAGGAGAGAGACCCGTCATTTCCAGGTCGATCCAAATTAGGTTACTATCGTCTTTTTGAGCCATAAATTGTCTTCCAAGAATTGAGTACATGATAGCGAAAGCACACTTTACCGTATTCACCCAAGCGAAAAAAGCGTTAACTGGGTGTCACCATGTCTAAACGCCGATTGAGCCAACAACAAACTCGACGTATTCGCCAACAACAGCGCCAACGCCTCTCTGACTCACAGAACACCGACACGCCCAGCCATCGCGGCTTGATCATCGCGCACCACGGCAAAAAGGTCTTGGTGCAAGCGGAAGATAACAGCGTTCACAAATGTCACTTTAGGGCTAATTTAGAAACCTTAGTGGCCGGTGATCGGGTACTCTGGCAAGAGGGAAAACCCTATGGGGTCGTCACCGCCATTGAATCTCGAGATTCACTATTAAGCCGCCCCGACCCCTACGGAAAAGTGCGCCCGGTTGCCGCCAATATCGACCAAATTATCGTGGTTAACAGCGTCACACCGCCACCGAGCACACAATTGATTGATCGCTACTTAGTCGCCGCCCACGCATCAGATATCAAACCCATTTTGGTGCTCAACAAAATTGATCTCCTACAAACGGGCGACACTTGCCGAGAAGATCTGGCCATATACACGGAACTAGGATATGAGCTGCATGAACTCTCCGCCCACACCTCAGAGGGCATTGAGCACATGAGAGCGCTCTGCTCTGAGCATACCAGCATCATTGTTGGACAATCGGGCGTGGGTAAATCGTCGATCGTCAATCGATTATTGGGGGATGAATTTGCCAAAGTGGGTGCCCTTTCTGAAAGCTCAGAACAAGGCACTCATACCACCACCACAGCCAGGCTCTACGACATTGACTCAGGGGGGCGCATCATCGACTCCCCCGGTATTCGCGAGTTTGGACTTTGGCACTTATCAGACGACGATGTAGTCAATGGTTACATCGAACTGGCGCCGCTCGTGGGCCACTGTAAATTTCGCGACTGCCGGCACCAACAAGAGCCGGGTTGCGCTATACTAGAAGCGTTTGAAACTGATCGAGTTAGCCCTCAACGCGTGACTAATTTTCATGCATTGCGTCAATCGATAATAATAGAATAAAGGGGTTTTTGCTTGTCTCTCTCACCATATATTTTATCCACCACTGAGAACATGCTCAAAGAAGCATTGGCACAACCCAGCGTCACCAATAATGAATTGGTGGCTATTATTAAGTCAGACCCACTATTTTGCTGGCATCTTTATACCTCTGCAAAAGCACAACTCAAAAACAAAGACACTGACATCCAAAGTGTTAACCATATGCTTAACTTGTTCGGCTTTGGCATATTGAGAACCGTTCCAAGAGGCAAAACGCTATTTGAACAAAGCGAAGATAAACTCATGCAAAGCAAAATGATTGCGGTGAGTTTTTTCTGCGCCCATCTAAGTGCACAACTATTTCCCGAAAAACACGGAACCCAAGGCGAACGCTTTTTCCTCCCCTCTTTGCTCTATAGCATTCTAGTCTGCAATACTTTATTGGAAAAAAATGTTGAAACGCTCACCAGTCATGTCGTTGATGAGCACTTGCGCCAGTTAAATGAAGAAACCACTATTAACAGCTTACCCGTTTTAGCCGAAAGAACTCTCTCACTGAGACTCTTTAGAGACTGCCCTTCGCTGTCGATATTACGCAAGCATTGCCACGACCCAGAAAAAATTAACGATATTTTAGAAAAAAGCGACAAAGATCGTAAGCTGTTTGATAACCAAGAAACAGGGATCTACCTACTCACGCATACGCTACTGACTTACTACTTTGACAACCACGGCAAATATCGCAAGCGTTTTCTCGCTCTGCTATCGGCGCATCTTCGCCAAGCGCCAGACGAACTCGATGAGCGCATCAAAACTCTGAGCCAAAAAATCGCAACACCCGCTTTTGCAAGCCTCAAGCCACACCAACATTTGGCTGAACACTTGGACAACCAAATTACCGAGCCTCTAGCCGACAAAGACTTTTTTGATGTCTGCATGATGCAACTGAGCTACAACGAAAGTTACACCAAAGGCCAACGTCTAGAACTTGCTCGCTCAGCCATAATGCGGGGAATCGGAGCTAAAAACTGCGCTCTGTTGATTTTTAATAGCGAAGGCGAGCTAAGAAGCATTGGCAAAAGCACGATTCAATGCTCGATACCCACAACACAACTTGGTAATTTGTTCGGGCGTCTCATCAAAAACCCTGCTACCTTATATTTGAGCCAAGAAAAGTTAATCAATGCCTTCAATCTATTACCCTCACCTTGGCTCAAAAACTGGGAACCTTGTGTGTCGAGTTTCGGCTCGATCATGGGCAAAAAACCTTTGGGAATTGTGTACGCCGATGCCGATCATTGGCAACAGGGGCACCATCGTTATTTTGGTCGGGTGTGTCAGGCGTTGAATCAGGCTTTGTATGGGCCTTGATGACTTTTTAAAAATAAACTATTTTTGCCACTTGGCATTTCAATAACGTTCGCATTCCGAAGAAAAACTAAGTTTTTAACTTATCGTAAAATTCTATGATTTCACTTAGATTATTTGATTGCCCATTAGATACTTTTGGAACATAAATCGACCACCCTTTTTGTAAAACGACAAAGGCACCATTATTGGCAAGTTCGATATCTTCTATAGCCTCCCATGTCATTTCTCCTTTTGACGTCGGGCCGGAAACCAAAACTTTATCCGCTGTGAATTGAATGCGGCTTTCCTCTCCAAAAAATTTGGAATGCCTAAGCAAATTAAACCACCTGCGTTTATCCCAAAAATGCCAAATAGAAACCCAAAAACCTGCGACTATTAACAGGGTAGCCACTGGAAAAGCTCTACTCATATTTGGCCTAAGTATCAGGCAAAGAACACCGAGCGAAACAAGTATAAGTGATAAGCACAGCGACCATTTCCTAAATTTACTTCGGCAATTAATGAAGTCATCCCAAAAAGATTGGATATAACTTTCATCTACAAGCCACTTAATTCTAACATCCATCACTACGCTCAATTGCCCATTGATACAAATCCCGCTTTTTCAAACCAGTAATCTCAGCGGCTAGCGCGGCGGCTTTCTTAACAGGAAATTCGGCTAACAATATATTCATGGTATGCTCGGCCTTGGCATCGATCACCGCCGTGGCTTTATCATTATGATAGCCACGCACCATGATCACAATTTCACCACGCTGTTGGTTCGCATCCTGCTCAACGATAGACACCAACTCACTCACCGTGCCACTCAAAAAAGTCTCGAAGGTTTTGGTGATTTCACGAGCAATCACCGCTTGACGATCGGCCCACGTTAGCGCCATGGCCTTTAAAGCATCCAACAAACGATGGGGAGCCTCATAAAAAATCAGCGTGCGCGTTTCATAAGCCAGCGACGATAAGGTCGACTCCCTGGCGGCACTTTTTGCGGGCAAAAATCCCTCAAAACAAAAACGGTCTGAGGGCAAACCTGATGCGGATAAGGCCGCAATTAGGGCGCAAGGCCCTGGAATCGGCTCCACCCGATAGCCAAGGGCTCGAGCGCGCGATACAATGCGATAACCTGGGTCGGCGATCAAGGGGGTGCCGGCATCCGAAATAAGGGCTACCGAGTCGCCCGCCGCCAAATGGCGCTCAATTTTTTCAATATTGTGTTCGCGACTGTGATCATGGTAGGGCACGAGCGGCACATCAATGCTAAAATGAGACAATAACCGGCGACTATGACGAGTGTCTTCTGCAGCAATTAACGCTACGGATTGTAAAACCTCTACCGCACGCGGTACCATGTCACCTAAATTCCCAATGGGGGTCGCAACAATGTAAAGTGTGGCCTGAAACATACGGATTAAGAACCATAGAGTAGAAATTATGATATTGAAACACATTTACGCCATCCGCGTGACTTTTTTCACTTTCCTTGCGCTGTGTTTACTCAGCAGCTGTGTCACCGTATCCAGCACTAGCCGTAACAGTGGTGTCAGCACTGATGAACTATTGGCCAATGCACGTCAGGCTCAAGGCTTAGCCTCGCCACAAAGAGAAAATAAACTGCTGGATATCGCCGAGGCTCTGGCTAAGAAAAATGAAACCAATGCGGCCGAATCCGTCACTCAAGCCATAGACCCTAACCGGCTCAACAACGTCCTTCACACCCGCTACACCTATGTGATGGCATTAATTTATGAAAAACGTGGCAACCACATTAAAGCTTTGGAGCTTATTTCCTCTCCTAGAATGGAAACCTATCGCCAAGAGCTACCCGTAGAGCATCAACAATCGATTCTATTTTTAAAAGCCAGCATCAATGGCAACTTAGGGGATATCGAAGAAAGTGTTAAGCAACGAACCATACTTTCTACTCTATTGCTTCCTAACAGTAAACTGGCCGAAAAAAACGATCAGCTCATGTGGCAAGATTTGATCCGACTCCCAGAGCGCCGCCTGGTAGAACTCGCCAATAAAACTCGCGATCGAGTCTTGGCCGGTTGGTTTGAACGTGCCGCCATACATAAGCGCTACGCCCACGACCCTAAAGCTCGTGAAGCCGCCGTTCAGCGCTGGGCCATGGCGAACCCGAATCATCCTGCAAGTCGCGATGTCACCGTGGACCCTCGCTTCACAGGTAAAGCCCAGGTGAGCCGCCCTCAAAAAGTGGCCTTATTGTTACCACTAGAAGGAGAACTTTCTGCAGCCGGCCAGGCCATCAGAGATGGTTTTATGAGCGCTTATAAGGCTCAAGGCTCTTCTGTACAAGTGGTCAGCTACAATACCAATGACGGCCCAATTACCTCAATTTATAGTCGCGCCGTAGCCGATGGGGCTGATATGGTAATCGGACCATTAACCAAAGATCGAGTGATGCAGTTGAGCCAGCTTGGCGACCTACCCGTTACCACACTGGCACTCAATTATATCGACCGATTCTCTAATACTTCCATGATGGCCGCTCATCCTAATTTCTTCCAATACAGTCTGGCACCAGAAGATGAAGGCAAGCAAATTGCGGAGTTCACCTGGCAAGAGGGCCATAGAAGCGCCATTATTATTCGTCGCAAAAGCGATTGGAGCCCACGGGCCGCGGGTGCTTTTATCGACACATGGCGCTCACTAGGTGGAGAAATTGCTGAAGAACACGAATATAGCGATGAAAACCTCGCTCAAATGGTAAAACAAGTGATGCAGTTCAATAAGTATCGAAAAGGCCGCACCACCTACCGAACACTTCCCTCTGGCCTACGAGTCGCCGTACAACCTCGCCGCCGCAATGATGCCGACCTGATTGTCATGATGTCGAGTCCGATTGAAGGCCGCCAGATCATTCCAGCACTGGACTACTACTTTGCGAAAGACATTCCCGTCTACGCAACCCGTCATGTTTATGCCGATTTACAATTCAACAAAGACGATAGCGATATGAAAGGCGTCAGATTTACGGCCATACCTTGGGCATTCATTAAATCGGAAAAAGACTCTCGGGGCTTGCTACATGCCATGGGAATGGATGCATTCCTACTCCAAGAATCACTTGGACTACTGATCGATCAAGGATTCTTGCAAGGTATGACAGGTCGCTTAACCATGCAGCCAGATCAAAGAATAGAGCGCCGAACCGACTGGGGCGTCTTCAATGAGGATGGCAAGGTGGTGCGATTGCCTGCATCGACCAGGCGCTTAGACTAATAACCTGACGGCACATCCTAGTGCCGCCATTAACTTTAACAGGGACGTTTTATGATTTTCTCCTCACGCACAACCGGCAAACAATACGAACAACAAGCCAGAACTTACTTAGAAGCCCAGGGTCTAAAGTGGCAGATCAGTAATTACCAATGCCGCTTTGGGGAAATCGATTTAATCATGCTTGATTCTAATCAATTAGTGTTTGTTGAAGTGCGTTATCGCCGCAACGCCAACTATGGCTCACCGGCTGAAACCATCACTCGAAAAAAACAAGAAAAAATTATTCGCACCGCGCAACATTTCTTGCAATCGAAACAATTATCCTCACAAATCAGTAGCCGTTTCGATGTGATTAGCATTGACTCGCAGAATTCCATACAATGGGTGCCTAACGCATTCTATTGAGCACTACTATGGAACAACGTATCTATCATACCTTTCAGGCGAGCATTGAAGCGAAAATGCATGCTGGTGAAACTCTGGCACCTTTGATTGCAACAGCGGCAGAGCGAATGGTCGAATGCCTTTTGCAGGAAGGCAAAATACTTTGCTGTGGCAATGGCCCATCTGCCGCCCTATCCCAATTATTGGTTAATAATTTAACCAATCGCTTTGAAAGAGAAAGACCAGGCTTACCGGCTATCACACTTGGCTCAGACTTAACATCCGTCACATCGATTGCCAATGAAGCCAGTTTTCATGATATTTTCGCAAGGGAAATTAACGTCATCGGCAACCCAGGCGATATTTTGGTGGCCTTCTCATCAAGTGGTAACCCGCCAAACCTATTGCGGGCCGTGCAGGCCGCCCATGATAAAAATATTACCATCATCGTGCTGAGCGGGCGCGACGGCGGTAATATTTCTGCCCTTCTGGATGCAAATGATCTAGAATTGCGCGTACCTAACCAATCTCGCGCTCGAATTCATGAAATACATTTATTAACACTCTTTTGTCTTTGTGATTTAATCGACGAATGTTTATTTGGCCCAATTGAAAATGAGGTAACACTATGAAGAAATGGCTTACTCCTTTGATGCTTGCACTCACACTGCTTCAAGGTTGCAGCAGCATCGTGGGCGCTACCCGAAGCGAACCCATTACCACAGACCCAAGCAACCGCACCTTGGGAACACGTATCGATGATCAAAACTTAGAAATTATTGCCAATGTCAATATTGATAAAGTAGGACCCGATTTCAAAAAAGCCAGAATCGAGGTGGACAGTTTTAACGGCGTGTTGCTGCTCACAGGTCAAGTCGCTACTCAAGACATGCGCGAGCAAGTGGCGGATGTGGTTCGGCGTATAGACAATGTTCGCCAAGTACATAATGAACTACAAGTACAAAGCAATATACCCGTCAGTACTCGCACTCACGATGCTTGGCTCGTCACCAAACTCAAAACCAAACTATTGGCCAGTAAAGAAATTGCCGGCTCTAAAATCAAAGTCATTGCCGAAAATGGCACCATTTTTTTGATGGGCCTGGTCAACCGAGATGATGCTCAAACAATTACAGATATTGCGAGCAATACTCGCGGAGTGAAGAGCGTGGTCAGAGTTTTTGAATATATCGATTTATCTACAGATTCAATACCCAGTGAAGATACTAATGCTGTAGATATACAGCCAGGTTTACAAATCATTGAATAGATAAAGCTTGCTTGCCACTGACTCAACAGTGGCAAGCAACTTATTTTAGCGCTCTACTGCTAAAGACACGCCCATACCACCACCAATACACAAAGTTGCCAAGCCTTTTTTACTGTCTCGCTTGATCATCTCGTGAATTAATGTCACCAGAATTCGACAACCAGAAGCACCAATGGGGTGACCTAAAGCAATCGCACCACCATTAACATTCACCTTATCGGTATCCCAACCTAGATCGCGATTCACCGAAATTGCCTGCGCAGCAAAGGCTTCATTGGCCTCAATCAAATCAAGATCATCAACGCTCCAACCCGCTTTTGACAAACAACGCTGAGTTGCAGGGATTGGACCCGTTCCCATAATGGCTGGATCTACACCCGCATTTGCATAAGCCTTGATCGTCACCAATGGCTCAAGTCCTAAGGCTTTAGCTTTCTCGGCGCTCATCATCAACACACCCGCAGCGCCATCATTAATGCCTGAGGCATTGCCAGCGGTTACAGTACCGTCCTTTTTAAACGCAGGGCGCAAGCTTGATAATTTTTCTACTGTGGTACCATGCTTGGGAAATTCATCTTGAGTAACAACGATGGGATCACCCTTGCGCTGAGGTATCGATACCGGGAAAATTTCTTCCGCAAAACGATTCGCCTTTTGTGCTGCCTCCGCTTTTTGCTGAGACATGGCCGCAAACTCATCTTGCTCTTCACGTGAAATGCCATACTTCTCAACGATATTCTCAGCAGTAATGCCCATATGATAGTCCGCAAAAGCATCGGTAAGACCATCTTTAATCATGGTATCCACCAAAGCCCAATCACCCATTTTAGAACCTGAGCGACTACTGGGTAGCACATGTGCCGACATCGTCATATTTTCTTGACCACCTGCAATGATTACGTCCGCATCACCAACCATGATCGCTTGAGCAGCCAAATGCACTGACTTTAAGCCCGAACCACAGACTTTACTAATTCCCATTGCTGGAGTCGAATGAGGCAAACCACCATAAATTGCTGCCTGTCGAACCGGATTTTGACCAGAACCCGCATTAAGCACTTGCCCAAAGATCACTTCATCCACTTCACTGGGGTCGATGGCAACCTTAGACAGCAAACCCTTAATCACTGTTGCACCTAATTGCTCAGCAGGAACGGAACCAAAAGAACCCAAAAAGTTACCTATCGGCGTACGGCCAGCCGCCACAATCACCACATCTCTTAAACTCATCGCATATCCTCATTCATTACAAATTAAATCTGGCCGATGATAACACCATCAATGGTAAATACGATGACGAAGACCAAGATTGTCACAAAAAACATCAAGCGAAGATAAAAAGTTATTTTTAGAAACTAGAAAAGAAGGGAAAGCGCAGCATATATATCGGAAGAGCGTCGTGTAGGGAAA
>CAXQRU010000139.1:0-23883 GCA_964226685.1 Polaribacter sp.
GATTCCTTCCCCTCAGGTTCTCTATCGCCTTTAATCAAATGAATGACATCATCAACCTGCCAGCCATATTGTGCTAATTTTGGCGTGATATCCAAGCCATCTAAGGTCATTACCCATCGACTTTGGCTAGGCCTTTCTTGCCATCTACCCACAACCTAAAGTTGGTGATGGAGCCAAAATCTCCCGCATAATCGGCATAAATGGGAGGCATAGGGAAGGCGACTTTGGCAACGACGTCTTGATCACTGCTATTAAAAAACACATAGTCAACTTCAATTTGCTCTTCACTGATGGTCAACACTTCCTTTTGCATCATCACATCCGTCTGGACGGTCAGTTGAATACCACCGTTATCGCTGCCATAGGTGCTATCGTTGGCCTGCGCGCAAAAACTGGCAAGTATCATTACGATACAATGAAACCGCGCTAGCATGGGCACCTCCAAAAAGTGTCTATAGGCTCATCTTAGATGAAGTTCAATCCAACCGCTGTTAACCTGTTCATAATTAAAACAATCGATTTCAGGGGCCAAGGCGTACATTTTTCGCTCTTAATAGCTGTGTCGAGTGATGAATTGGCTTATCGACAAACCAGCTTAGGTCTGGCCCTTGTAGAGAGCGATACCACCAGGTGGTGTCATACCATAAAAATTCTGGCTCTTTTTCAAGAGCCCACAATGATTCACGCCTCATATCATAGGCAATCACCTTGGGTGTAATGCCTTGCTTTAACAACAAGATATTATCGATACACGGCATGACGCTCTTGTCTTCACAGGTGTTGGATGGGCCATCAACGTATAAAAAATCCAAGCCTTCTTTGAACCATTCGAAATACGCCGTCTCATAATGACAAGATTGTTTGCCGTCACGATGAATTACAACCCTGTCGCAACGCCTAAAATCCACCCCATCACGGAGCGCGTCATCCAATTGCTCTTTTGTGAGATTTTGATAATGTTCAGATTCATCGACGGAGATGTATCGAACTGCGAATGGAGCTTTAGCCACATATTCCGCGAAAACTGAGCTAGTTGAGCCGCCCCCAAGCTCTAAAATGGTACGAGGCTCATGTCGTTCAAGCAAAAATGCTAACTCAAGCAATTTAAGGCGGCTAAACTGATGATGAAGACCACCCCCCTGCACTTGCTTTTGAAAAAAAGCCTCTACCCTTGGCAAATATCGGGGTAAATAGGTATCTGCTTTCGTGCAATGAGTTGCGTAGAGGGTATCGGCAATGGCCAATGACATTTGGGGAATATCGTTAAATGACATAGCATTGACTCTTGTTGGAGTGATGATAGAAATAACGATGAGTGATTCATCCATGAATCACGGGCTTTTAAGGATTGCGGACAATGTCCTCAGTGGTAATGCCACGGTCAGCTTTTAACACTAGACCTAGGCTTAGCTTTTCAAAGGCTTTGAAGATCATGACCATACCCGCCTGCTCCTCTGGAAGCTCAACCGTGTCTTTAGCGATGCGGTCTTTCACAGAGAGCGAACGCTTGTAGATAATCAATATGTTACCGGGCTTAAGGCTCTCGCGAGCGCCCTTATTGATAATCACAACGCTAAGCATACCCACTTGTGACACACCCTCTTCTACACCAATAATCGAGCCTTCAATCTCTTTCTCTGGTGATGAGGGGAAAAAAGTGGAGTCAAAGAGCGCATCGGTATGAGGCAATAACCGATCCCCAACGCGAATTTCTTCGGTGGCACGAACCACTTTCAGGGTCGCAACATCTTTGTTTAGGGCCAACATGTCTCCGGTGGCAATATCGGTAGCCAACACGCCCAAAACCTCTTTGGTTTTTGGATCTTTATACGTCTCGGCTTTTCTATAAAATCCATAAGAAGGGATATCTTCAGGGAACGAGCCACGAGCATACAGGTCATCACCTGACGCCATAATCAAGCGTTTTTCTTTACCTGAGATCACATAAGGCGCTTTTTCAAGCTCACCCTCTTCCACAATGCGGCTTCTAGATAAGAAGCTATTGATTACATCCAGAGGAATCGCGCTGATCGCTTGATCGATGTTTTCATAGCGGATTTGTGGGGATAGACGAATGTTTCTATCAACCGTCAAATAGGGCTTGCCATCAATATAAATCAGGGAGATCACATCCCCTGGGTAGATCAAATGTGGATTAGCGATTTGCTGGTTCACATGCCATATTTCTGGCCAATACCATGGGGTTTTCAAAAATACGTTTGAAATATCCCACAAAGTGTCGCCTTTTTTTACAACATAACTGTCTGGCCGGTTATCTTTGAACGCCCCCTCATTAGCCCAGGCGGAGAAAGAAAGGCAAAACGCCAGAAAAGCTGTGATAATCGTTTTTCTCATAATGAATACCGATCCTATTATTATTCGGCCTATTATTGCAGCACTCTTAACATAATAGCACTTATTTTTGATGCGTCATCCTCTTTAGCGTTGACCACTTCACAAAAGCATGTGTTACTATTGAGTGCTTATGTTATCAATACCCGTGTGTTATGGCTTTACTAGAAATCCTTGAATTCCCAGATCCCAGGCTGCGAACCAAAGCAGAACCAGTGGAAACGTTTGATCAAAACTTATCAAATCTGATCGACGACATGTTTGAAACCATGTACGCCGCTCCCGGAATTGGTCTGGCAGCAACACAGATCAATGTTCACCAAAGAATCATTGTGATTGATATTACTGAGGAAAAGCAACAGCCGCTAGTGTTTATTAACCCTAAATTGACGATTTTAGATGACACACCTCACGAATATGAGGAAGGTTGCTTGTCTGTGCCGGGTTTTTATGAGGCCGTCGTTCGACCTCAACGCGTAAAAGTTGAAGCCTTTGATCGCAAGGGCGAGCCTTTCGAGCTTGAATTAGCGGGCTTGCTGGCCGTGTGTATCCAACATGAAATCGACCATTTGGATGGCAAACTGTTTGTCGACTACATCTCGTCACTCAAGCGCCAACGCATTCGCAAAAAACTTGAAAAACAACACAAAGCTCAGGCCAAGTAGGAGATCCTAGTGAGCACTCACAACGGCCTTCGCATTGTATTTGCAGGCACACCCGAATTTGCCGCCCATCACTTAGCCGCCCTACTTCAAAGCGAGCATCAGGTGGTGGCGGTATACACGCAACCCGATCGCCCTTCTGGGCGCGGCAAAAAGCTTGCCCAGTCGCCCGTCAAGCAACTTGCACTCATCAATGGGCTGGCCGTTGAGCAACCCATGAGCCTTCGCGATGAAGAGGCTCAGGCGACACTGGCTGCCTATCAAGCCGATGTGATGGTGGTTGTAGCCTACGGTTTATTGCTGCCACAAGCCATTTTAGACACCCCTCGATACGGTTGTATCAATGTCCACGGCTCATTGCTTCCGCGCTGGCGCGGTGCCGCTCCCATTCAGAGGGCCATCGCCAGTGGTGACAAAACAACCGGTATTACCACTATGCAGATGGAAAAGGGTTTGGATACCGGCCCAATGCTGATGCATGCCGAATTACCCATTGAGCCAGATGATACTAGTGCCAGCCTTCACGATAAACTGATGGAACTGGGCGCCAAGACCTTATTGCAAACCTTGAGCGCCCTTAAACTCGGGGCTTTATCTCCTGAAATTCAAGACGATGCTCAAGCCAACTATGCCGAAAAAATTACTAAAGAAGAAGCCAACATCGACTGGAGCCAAGATGCTCAAATCATTGAGCGCTTGATTCGAGCTTACAACCCCTTCCCTATTGCCTACACCCATCTCAATGGCGAGCGTTTAAAAATTTATCAGGCTGAGGTTGTCAACGCTCAGGCGAATCAGCCGCCTGGCACTATTAGCAAATCGGATGGCAAACAGCTGTTGGTAGCGTGCGGCAACGGTCAACTAGCCATCCTAAAGGCTCAACTACCGGGAAAGAAACCTTTGCCCATCGACGCCCTATTAAATGGCTATCATTCACTGTTTGTCGAAGGCGATCGATTAAAAAATTCTGTCTAGACATTGTCAATGTAAGATATTTTAGTTACCATCGATTTTGCTTGGGCCATCGGCCCTACCCACTCACTAAATAAAGGAATATTCAAAATGTATTACTCCGAACAACTGTTTAGCAGCCAACCAGTAACCGTCGACAACACGATGGATTTTTTTCGCTCCTATTTCAAAAACAAGTATGATATTAAAAAAGCTATCTTGCCCGGTAGAGATTTTGTGGTAGCTGAGAGTGACTCAAAAGGCGTATTTGTATCCGTTAAACCCAACAGCCAAGGAGCCATATTAAAATTTAATGCCGCATCGCCCTCCGTTTTTCAGCGACTCAATCCCTTTTCGGCATTTGCTTGTCTCTTCGGAACTAAGCATATCATTAAAGATATCAAAGAATTAACCACAAACACCGCCGACATGTCTCAGGGATAATCACAGGCATTAACTATTTATCAAAATCGTAGTACTCTACAAACACTACGTGTAGAGATGCGAGACATGAACTTTCGGACATTTCATTACTACTTACTAGGCGGCTGGCTGATTTATTTATTGATGTTGCCGCTAGTGATTTATTTTAAAATTTACGAAAGTTTCCCAGGCATTGCTATCGTTGGCTACGGTGCAATGATCGCCTCTCAAGTGATTGCCGTCCGCTATACTCAGCGCGCCAGCGATGATATTTTAGTCAGCATTAGTCTCATCATTATTGGCGCCATTGCCTCTCAATGTTTGTTTTATGGACTAAAACGCGGAAAAGAGTGATTATTTAATCAATAAGCTTGGAAAATATTCACAGAAGGCCGCCCAACTCTGCCCGCCTTTTTGAGGCTGACCAAAGTAATAGCCTTGCAGATAATCACAACCTGCAGACCTGGCCACTTGGCAGGAGTCTTCATCTTCGATACCTTCGGCCACCACGCTCAAATCTAGGCTATGCCCCAAGGCGGTAATTGCAGAGATCACCTTTTGGTAAGGCTTGTGCTCTTTTAGATTGATAAAAAACTTCTGATCAATCTTCAAGGTGTCGATGGGTAATTTCGCTAAATGAGCCATGCTGCTATAACCAGCGCCAAAGTCATCAATCGCGATGCGCACACCTTCTTGGTGTAAACGATGCAACAGATCATAGCTGAGATTTGGATGATCTTTAAGAGTCACCTCACCCACTTCAAACTCAATTTGAGAGGGTTTAATGCCATAGGTCTGCATGGCCTGATGCAAACAATTTCGAACGGTTTGGCTGTGGCTGTGCTTCACAGGAATATTGAGTGCAATTTGCATCTCCATCTCACTGCTTTGCCAATCATGTAGCTGCTTTAACGCCGCGTCGATCAACCAAATATGCAGTACATCAAACAGATTGAGCCGATCGACCATTGCGATCAAATCCACCGTTGAAATGGTATAGCCTTGAGGCTCCCAACGCACTAAGACTTCCAAGCTGTGCAAACGGCCCGTTTTGGCCTCAACAATAGGTTGATACACTAAAAACAGCTCTTTATTTTGCAAAGCCTTAGGCAAGCGCTCCTCTAATATCAACCGCCTGTCCCATTGTGCCTTTTGCTCTTCTGTAAAATAAGAGAAATTATTTTTGCCCGACTGCTTGACCAAATACATTGCCTCATCGGCCTGCTGCATTAACTCATTGGGGCAACTCGCCGTTTCAGGGTAATAGGCAATGCCGATCGATGCCGAAATTTCAATGGAGCGCTGCTCATAGGTAATGGGCTTTGTGATCACAGCCAGCAATTTCGCCGCCATCAAGCTCGTATTGGTCTTGTCGATATTCGTTAACAGCACGGCAAATTCATCGCCACCAAAGCGCCCTGCACTGTCTGTGGCCCGACAAGCTTTTTTCATGCGATCGCCAATGGCTTTCAATACCGCATCGCCAGCATCATGACCATAACGATCATTGATGGCCTTAAAGCCATCGACATCAATGAACAATAACGAGCAGGTCTCTCGATAGCGCTCACAATGATTAATAGCATTTTGTAGACGATCTAAAAACAAACTGCGATTGAGCAAACCCGTCAAACTATCGTAATGCGCTAAGTAATTAATTTTATTATTTAAGGCTAGGGTATGAACGGCATTATTGATACTGAAAATCAACCGTTCTGCCGTCAAATCTTTTTTGACCAAGTAATCTTGTGCGCCATTTTGCAACATTTCGACAGCCACCACTTCATCACCCTCTCCGGTTAAAATCACCACCGGAATCGAAGTAAATCTTGGCTCAGAACGAATGATTCTTAAAAAATCAAAACCATTTTTACCAGGAAGGTTGTAGTCGACAATACAGCAATAGGGTTCATGTTCATCGAGCAAGGCAACCGCTTTGTCAATAGAATCCGCTTCAATAAATTCTGGACAAAAACGAGAATGGCTACGTTCGATTAAATGACGGAAGAGCGCACGATCCGCTTCGCTATCATCAACAATGAGTAAAGGTTTATTGCCATGATCAATGCCTATGCTCATAGGGATGTCTGCCGTTTCGATGATGAGTCTCTCGATTATAGGCGATTATACTGCACTACTGTCAAGAAAACAGAGCGCATAGGCGACATTAGGCTCGAATGATTTGACCAGTACGCAAATCTTTAATGGTAGATGGTCGAGCTTCTCGCCCAACAGAGCCACATGTCACCAAATTGAGAGAAGGATCGGCGCCAAAATAACGCAATACCTGCCAACGAGTGCTTGCGGGGCGCTTGCCTTGAGGATTGGCCGATGTCGAGACAATCGGCCCTCCCACCAAATTACACAAGGCCGATACCAATGGGTGCGCACTGACTCGCAAAGCCACACTATCAAATCGACCAGAAATCAGTTTCGGCACCGCCGAATTGACGGGCACTAGCCAAGTATTGGGGCCGGGCCAGGTATCCATCAACTGTTTGCGCTGGGGAAGCGTCACTTCCGTCAAATACGGATCAAATTGCTCGATGGAGGAGGCCACCAAAATCAAACCTTTATCGGCAGAGCGGTGTTTTAAATCGAGGATGGCTTGCACGGCAGAAGCATTGTCTGGCACACAACCCAAACCCCAAACCGCCTCAGTCGGGTAAGCAATGACACCACCGGCTTTCATTAATTTGGCACTGTAGCGAATCAAATGATGATCGATGTAATTCAAGACGATGACCCCTGCACTAAACTATAACCCACACCGCGGACTGAGCGAATAAAGTAAGGTTTACCCTCAACTAATTCAAGGCGGCGCTTTAACGTGGAAATAAAATTATCCACCGTGCGATTATCAACGCAGATGTGCTTGCCCCACACTTCATCCAATAATTGGTCACGAGAGAGTACCTGATTTTGATGTTGATGCAAAAATTGCAACAAATCAAATTCTTTTTTTGTCAATTGATCTCGCACAAGGGCTCAACCATCTGAGGGGAACGCCTGAGCAAGGCCTTTACTCGCAATAACAGCTCTTTCATGCGGTAGGGTTTGGAGAGATAATCGTCCGCACCGACCTCAAAACCGGTATCGATATCGCGATCTAAGGTGCGTGCGGTGAGCATCAATACTCGAAGAGTCGGGTAGTGTGCACGTGCCCAGCGACAAAAATCGTAGCCGTCGCCATCGGGCAGCATAATATCGAGCACACACAAGTCAGCATCGCCCACCAATTTCTTTGCGCTCGCCACCGTATCGCACGCTGCAACGTGATAGCCCTCTAACTCTAGGTTATCTGCGAGTGTTAAGCGCAAGTTTTCTTCATCTTCAACAATTAGGATTTTGTGATTCATCAATTGTCTTTAATGTTAAAGCCCAGTGAGTTCCCAGGTGACTCGATGCTCTAATGAATAGCTCACCGCCCATGGCCTGCAAGGCTGAGCGACTCATTGCCAAACCAATACCGACACCCGATTTCTGATCGCTCTCTCGATAGAAGCGATCAAACACGACCTCCCAGCGATCAGGTGCGATACCGACACCGTTATCGACCACATGGAGAACGCCATTTTCATAACGACAGTGTAACACAGCTTTATCATGCTCATGATACTTGACCGCATTCGAGAACAGGTTATTCATGACCAATTTCAGCAAAATACGATTGCCCAATATTTGCAGACTTGGCTCAATGTGATGGGTCAATTGGAGCACATGGCTATGCTCATCAAAATCGGTCAGCGCATCCTCGATGAGCTGAGCCAGCGGGATGGGTTCACAACGAATTAAATCACCGCTATTGAGTTGATTGAGCGTTAAAATATTGTCGATCATGCGCTCCATCTGATCGGCTTCATTGATGATACGCCTGGGGTAATCATTAATCGGCAGGCCAGCTTCCTGTCTACGCTCAACCGTTTGAGCCATAACACTGATCGATGCGATGGGTGTTTTTAATTCATGAGAAATTAGATTAAAAAAATCTTCCCGCATTGTCAGCCGGTATTCTTTATCACGCGCGCGCTTGACCAAAAGATGGTAACAAAACATCATAAAAAACACTAAGCACCACAGCAATAGCAATTTAACAAGACCATAAACCCACTGCAATTGGCCCGCGCGCTCTAAGGAAACCTTCTGAACTTGAACCGGCAAGACTTCCAAGGAATACCATTGATCCTTATTGAGAGGAAAGGCCAAATCCTGCTCGTCATCAAGAAGCCCTTGCGACATTAACTGCTGCTTGGCGTGCTTGAACAAGTCCTGGCGACTTTGAGGCATAACTTTATAATCCAGCGTTGAAGTCGCTACGATTACTTGGTCATTGTAAGACCAAAACCCGGAAGAGGGCGGCTCTACCATTGGCTCAGTATTGTCCAGTAAATTGATATAATCATTGGCTCTTCTCAAGTCAATTTGATAATCAATGGCGTATTGATTTGTGATCGCTTGCAGCAATTTAATGTCTTCTCGGGTGAATTCGTGACTGCGAGTCAGCATCAGCGTCAGCACCGAAGGAATGCTTTGGTTACCATCGGGCCAGCCTTCTAATAAAATTTGTCTGGCGACCGTTGTACTCCATTTATCAGGATTTTTTTCGAGCAGCATTAACCACGAAATCACTTCCTCAGGAACAGTTAAATGGTAAAACTTTTTATCATTTAAAAAATCAGCCAAGCCTTGGCGAAGCGCTTGTTGCTCGCCGTTTTGAGCTGCACTTGAGATGGTTTCGATCAAATTGATCCGGCGCTGCGTATCAATATTGGTCGGCGCGGACTGCCCGCGATAATAAGCCAAGTATTCATTGACAATAGAGACATTGGCCGCTTTTTGATAAAATGGAAATCGTCTCTCGCCATTGTTATACCAACGCAATGCTGGCTCATAACGGTACCAATTAAGCCTTAATGTTTCGCGATCAGCCGGGTAACGCAAAACCTCCTCCGTCACTTTAGCCAGCAATGTTTTGCTGTAAATGTTGGCTATCAGCTGTTTGTTATCGTCAATGGTGTGTTGATTTGCTCGAAATTCACCGAAGAGCACTACGGAAAATACCAAACCAATCAGCAGCGCAACGCCATTCACCCAATATTGTTTCATGATGACACCTCATTCATATCCGCTAAGAGACCGGTGACGGTCTCTTACTTGGGGAACGCAACTATTTTAACAGCGGCACGTGATCTAAATTAAATACCGTGGTATTTTGGCTGGTTTGATACGGATACACTCGTCGATCCAGTTGGCTCGCCGTGGCAATCGCATCGCGCAGGGTGCGCACTTGTTCACTGGACTGATAGTTTAAAGGCAAGCTCGCGAGCAAACCATCAATGGTTTGATAGTCATAACGACTCGACCAGTAGGACAGTCGTAATTTTTCGGCAAAGGCGGCCGCTGCGGCTGATAATTTCATATCCGATGAGCTATTGGCGACTGATGATTTAATCACATCAGAGGAAATGGTTCGGTTAATAAAGAACACTTGCTGGCCATAGGGCTTTTGATACGCAATGCTAAATTTACCCAGATCTTTTTTGGTATTCACGAGCTTCACTTCGTACAAGGCCGTCACTCGATGCCCTGAACCTAACTCACCACCATCGACGCGACTATCGGCAAAGTCTTCGTTGTTTAAGCCTCGGTTTTCGTAGCCCAGCAAACGATAGTGAGAAACCACCGAGGGGTCAAATTCCACTTGTACTTTTGCATTTTTAGCGACCACATGCATTTGACTCATAAAATTATCGACAAACGCACGTTGAATATCGTATTGATTACCAATAAACAAATAATGCCCATTGCCTTGGTTGGCCAATTGCTCCATCATCGCATCGTTATACATGCGATCACCAATGCCTACCGTCGTCATGAAAATGCCTTGGTCTTTTTGCCGGCGAATCAACGAAATGATTGCCTCTGGAGAAGTCGCTCCCGTATTGGCCAGGCCATCAGAGGTAAAGACGACTCGGTTAATAAAGCCTGGCTGCAGCATTGACTCGGCCATTTGATAGCCTTGCGTTAAACCAAGGGCCGCATTGGTACTGCCACCGGCCTCCAAGCGATTAATAGCCCCAATAATTTGTCGTTGCTTGCCACCAGAGGTAGGTTTTAAAACCACTCGGGCATTATCTGAGTAAGCCACAATTGCCACGCGATCATCGTCATCAAGTTGCGCCACCAGCGTGGAGAAGGCTTGTTTTTGCAGTTCCATATTGGCACCTTCCATAGAACCTGAGACATCGGCCACCAGCACTAAGTTGGCTGGCGGTCTTTGGCTGGCATCAACATTTTTCGCTTGCACCCCCACATGCAGGACATGATAACCCTCGCGAAAAGGCGAGGGCATGACTTCGGCGCTCAAGGCAAAAAGCTCATTATTGGCGGCATACTGATAGCGCTGTGCATTGACAAATTCCTCCACGCGAATCCCAGCTGCATGAGGCATTTGACCTTTATTAAGCATGGACAGGGCCAACCGGTAGGAGCCATCGTCCACATCCATGGCAAACGTCGATTGTGTTTGTGCTTGGGTCAAAATGGTGGGGTTAACGCCGTATTCTCGAAAAATTTGATAGGCTCGGTCTTGGGTTTGAATGTAGCGCTCGCCGTAATTCCGGTCGTATTGCTCAGCACGCTCTTGCGGAATCATGAGGGTTGCCACAGAACCTGACGGTGCCTGTGACGATGAACTGCTTGTTTCCGAATAATGTACTTGTGCACAACCCACCAAACCAAGCACTGTAAGCCCCGATAGTAATCGCTTCAGTTTCATAAATATCTCCTGTTGTTGATTACTCCAGAGTAGGGGATTTGATCATGGGATTTGTCACAGTTGCATCATGGTTTGGTCTTATCTCAGTAGCAGCAACGGTTTCTGGGTCGTTGTCAGCATTTTTTCGGTAAAGCTACCCAAGAACCAGTCGCGCAAGCGCGTATGACTGAAAGCGCCCATCAAGGTTAGATCGATCGACTCTTGTTCCTGATACTGACAAAGCGCATCGGTCACTTCACCCTGTAAACTCGCAGCCTGGACCTTTAGCCCAGCCTGTTCAAGCTGAACAATGGCTCGTTGCAAGACTTCGTTTTGCTCTTGGCTCTTGCTCTCTCGGCTCACATGTACCAAATGACATGGTAGGTTTTTTAGCAAAGGGCTGGTAGCCACCATAGTGACCGCTTTATTGGCCGCCTCGCTACCATCATAGGCGATCATAAACTGAGTCGGCAGACTAAACTCATGATTCACCACTAGAATTGGGCGGTGAATAGAGCGGATGATACTCTCAAGCTGACCACCTAGAGCCGTTTTTTGCTCTTGATGGCTTTCACCGCGAATACCTAGCACCAGTAGGCGAATCTCTTGTTCGTGCTCAACCAAGGTGCTGGCCAAGCCATCGTGACGCTGAACGGCCTCTATTTCCTTGATGCCGGCTGCCTCTGCTTGCGTTTTGGCCGCCGCCAGCATCAACTCACCCTGTTCAATCAACAGCCGGCTGTGTTCTTGTTCGGCCGCAATGATTTGCTCCAACAACTGCTGCTGGCCACCCATCCCCAAGTTACCACTGTAGTCCAGATAGGCCGGGCTCATTTGACGCTCAATGGTATGCAACAACTGCAAGGGCGCCGACAGGGCACTTGCGGCCCAATTGGCATAATCACACACCGCCTTGGCAAGGGGCGAACCATCGATACAGGCAACAACTGAAGTAGACATAGTAGCTCCTATCAGGGTCAGATTGACTGGGGAAGCAACAAGGGCATCGGGCAACGCAAACTCTCCGCGATGGCTCTTAGCACTTCGATTTCATTATTGTTGATCACACCATCGGACTGAATACAGCTCGCTAGCGCTTTCAATAATCTTGGTTTAGAGGTCGGTTTTAGTTTTCGTAGCTGCGCGATGGCGCGCTCTGTGGACTCTAAAGTCGGCATGGTGCTCGGCATGACCAAAGGCATAGCCAACTCCGTCACTGCAGCTTCAAATGCCCGCTTTTGGGCAGCTTCATCAGATTTATTGCCTACTTTGGCCATAAAACCCAATAAATAACTCGCCGCGCGAGTACACTGTTTTAGCGTTAAGCTGCCCTCACTTCGATGCATGACCATGCTTTGAGTGATGAGTTGATACAAGGACCATTCAAATAAACGAAATTTCCCGTCCGCCGAAATCAGTGCCGATAATGTCGCCTCAAAATGCTGGTACTGAGCCTTGGTCAGGGTCTTGAGAGCGGGCAGCAACATTTCGATCAAAGGCATCCGCAAATGTCTGGCTAGCGGTTTAACCAAAGGATAGAGTTTAGCTACTTCTAAACGTTCAAATGCCGTCGCCACTAAGAGCGCTTGATGATCGCCCAGGTCTGTAATTTCACAGCCCTCTTCGGCCAAAACCAAACAGTAGGCGAGGGCGCAAGCACCACACATCTCATGCGCCGCTTGCCTTAGGGCTGGATCTAAGGATTCGATGTGCTGACGAGCCAATTGCGCATGCTCCGGCGTTAGGTTGCCAATGCTATCTACCAGAGCGGCAGCTCCTGCCAATTGACTGACCCCAAGTGCCTCCAGGCCGGCGTTACTAGCAATGCCTGTCCCTGGTTCTACTGACAGGTTCAGGTTCGCAGTGCCTGTCCTCGGTTCGATAGATTCAGAAGTGCCTGTCCAACTGGCATCAATGCGCCGGATTCGATCATCGATAGGCGGGTGGGTCGCCATCAGCGAGCGAAACCAATAACTCACACCTTGAGCAAAGTACATATGGCTGAACTCACTGGCATTGGCGCGCTCGATTAAGGCGTTACCTGAGCGAATTTTTTTTAGGGCGCCCGATATACCCTCGGGATTGCGAGTAAATTTAACCGCTGAGGCATCCGCCAAATACTCTCTTTGCCGACCAATCGCCGCCTTAATAATATTGCCAAAGAACACACCGACATAGCCCACCACCAAAAACCCCAAGCCAATCAGCAAAATAGCGCCTTGACCATCATTTTTTTTGGAGCTAGAGCGGCGACTACCACCCCTAGAAACCGCCTCAAGTAGGACACGGCCAGTCAATCCGATCACTAAAATGCCATGCAATACACATAACAAACGCAGATTAATTTTCATATCGCCGTGCATAATATGACTGAACTCGTGAGCCACCACCCCCTGTAATTCGGCTCGATTTAATTGCTCGATGCAGCCTCGGGTCACACCAATGACGGCATCATTCGTCGAAAAGCCAGCGGCAAAGGCATTGATGCCATCACTATCGATTACATACACCGAAGGCACCACCATACCCGAGGCAATGGCCATTTCTTCAACGATATTTAAAAGACGGCTTTCTTCAGAGTTTTGGGTGCTAACATTAATCAGGCGGCCACCGAGCTGCTCAGCAATGACTTTGCCACCTTTGCGCAATTGAAATGACTTGAAGGCAATCCCCACAGACACCACCAAGATCACCCCGATGCTGGCAAGCAATGCCGCTCCGGGACTGCCCGTTGCGGACAGAGTTATGCCCACGGCCCCCGCCATAATGATGCCCACAGCAAGAATGAACAATATCACGAGCCAAACGGTATTGCGCTTGGCCTGATCCTGGTGTTCGAAGAAATTCATTGCGAGGCTTAAAACTGAACCTTGGGCGCTTCGGCAATGGCTTCAGAATCGGCAAACTGAAGAAGCTGCGCATCGTCTTTGTGCCCAAAGGCCGATGCTAAGATCACCGGCGGAAAACTTTGTTTGTAAGTATTGTAGCTCATCACGGAATCATTGAAGGCTTGGCGTGCAAAGGCCACTTTATTTTCCGTCGTGGTCAGCTCTTCTGACAACTGCATCATATTTTGATTGGCTTTAAGCTCTGGATAGGCTTCGACTACGACACTCAATCGCCCCAAAGCTGATGCCAATTGATTTTCGCCGCCCGCTAACTGTTTGATGGCATCGATGGAACTTGGGTTGGCAGAGGCCGCCTGCAAGCCCGATATGGCTTGATTTCTAGCCGCAATAACGGCTTCCAAGGTTTCTCGCTCATGGGCCATGTATTTTTTTGCCACTTCAATGAGGTTGGGAATTAAGTCATAACGACGCTTTAATTGAACTTCAATTTGAGCAAAGGAATTTTCGAAACGGTTTTTTAAACTGACCAATTTATTATAAATGGCGACTACATAAATAATGATCAAGGCGGTAATGACGAGAAAAACAATCGTAGACGTGGCCATACAGCCTCCTGTTACTGTTGACAAAAGGCTATCCTACCACCTTCTCCCACCGTTCACCAACATCCATGGCGCATGATGGCTAGTCAATTACACAAAGCTTTTCTTTGAGTTGTTCAAAGGGGATGGGGCGGCAGAAAAAGTAACCTTGATACAAATGACAACCAAGATCTTTGAGATACTCCAACTCCTCAGAGGTTTCGACACCTTCGGCGATGGTGGCCATATTCAAGTTTTTCGCCAACTGAATAATCATCGTGACAATGGACTGATTACTGATGTCCTTATGAATATCGGTCACAAAGGAGCGATCAATTTTAATCAAGTTTGCCGGCAAGCGTTTTAGGTAGGTCAATGATGAGTAACCCGTGCCAAAATCATCGATCGACGACTCGATACCCATTTCACTTAATTGTGATAACAGCCGGATGGAGTGTTCGATATCGCCCACCATGATACCTTCAGTGATCTCAATAGACAGCCGCTCGGCATCGATACTGTGATGCTTGACGGTCTTGGTAACCTTGCCAAGAAAATCTTCTTTGGCCAGTTGCTTTGCGCTGACATTGATCGCAATATTTTCAAAGCTATCGGGTAAGTTGAGTGACTCTAATGTGGCTATATCTCGACACGCTTGATCCATCACCCAATCACCAATTTCTACAATCAAATCGCTTTCCTCAGCGATGGGAATGTATTCCATAGGTGAGACGTAACCGCGGGTTGGACTATTCCAACGCAACAAAGCCTCGGCACCAATAATATTAAAGCCTTGATCGTATTGAGGTTGATAATGAAGTTCAAATTCGCTTTCTTTTAAGGCTTTTTTGATATCGGCAATATACGCAATCCGGTTATCCAACGCCTCAGACATCGAGGGCCGATACAACAAGCCAAGCTCGGCCGACGTTCGCTTAGCCTCATACATAGCCAAGTCAGCGTTTTTCAAAATTTCCGTTACGGTTTTAGGTGCAGTTGGATAAAACACATCGTAACCGATGCTGCAGCTCATGGTAAAATGGTTTTTCTCAACTGAGAAACCTTTATCAATTGCGGCATTAATGTTGAGGATAGCCGCTTTCAAGGTCGCCTCAATAGCAAGAGAATCATTATCCAGTCCCGTTAATAAGACAGTGAATTCATCGCCACCAAATCGTGCAATCATTCGGGCGGCAGGCAGCGTCTGCTCAAGCCTCTCCGCCACTTGCTTTAAAATTTGATCGCCGATTTGATGCCCCATCAAATCATTAATGCTTTTAAAGTCGTTAAGATCAATAAACAAAATGGCGCCGGAGGTTTTGAGTTTAATGCTTCGGCTGATTTCTGCTTGCAAGGTTTCACGCATGGAGGCTCGATTATTTAAACCTGTCACCTCATCGTGATAGGCCAAATGTTGCATTTGCTCTTCCGCCTCTTTTCGAGCATCCACCTCACGCAATAATACCAAATGGTTAATGGAAGCCCGACAACTCATCGCCAGTTTTTCTAAAACTGGATTGAGAATATTCTGCAACAAAGGCCCCATAGATTGATCGCGTTCTAAAATCAAAACGCCAAACCCACCCATAAAAAAACACTGAAATCGCTCTTCATTTATTTCCTGAGCTTTCTGCGCTAGATCATTCAAGTTCTGATCTTGAGCCCAAAGGATGCCATTTTGGCGCTCAGGCAAGCTCAAATAATGCGACAAGGCGACCGAATCTTCCTGCCAGCAGGGATTCTTATTTTCATCAAGATACAAAAATACGTGTGAACTTTGCAGAGTCAACCTAGAATTGCACACATGCAAGAAGTGGCGCAGCATTTCCTTTAGCTCGAGCGTACTGCCCAGCGCAAGCACTAACTCATGCTGCATTGAAATAATTTGTAGGGCGGTATTCATGGAATCAGAACGCACCGATCACCGTAGACTTATTGAGCAAGTGGATTGCTCCGCTTTTGATATTGGCGACTTCGCCAAGAGAGAGCACGCCAATTAATGGGCGTGAGTTCGCACCATTTTTAATGGCCGTTAATTCTTCTACAAAATCTTTACCCATGTACAACCCCCTGCTAATACAATCAAACAGTAAGAACACTTCGGCATTATTATTGGCGAGTGATCGAGCAGCCACGCCTGCAGAGTCGATCATATGTTGTTGGTTGCCACTAAGCAAGTAAACCATCGAATTAACGGGCACATTGCCCACACACTCCAAACAGCCATGTTCCGTCTTGATGGGATCTCTAACCAAAATCTCATCGTTTAGGCCAGAGATACCCAGAGGGAAATCTTTCGCTACGTTAAAAAAGGTCGCCTCACAAATTTCCTGGCCACTAAGCACCTTAATTGCTTCTTGGTACAACTCAAAAGCAGGGCGATAATCTAGGGTTTTCACCAAATGCCCCTCAGACTCAGTCACCAAATAGGGGCCGTCAAAAATTTCCCAACCATGACCAATCGCACGCGTTAAACTATCTGATAAGGCCACGACTTGAACCGCATCATCCACCAAACCTTCGCTAGTGAAAATACAGGGCCGCTGAACAAAATCTAACGAACCAGCGCCACCGCCGATGACATTGACCCCCGAACCAATATAGCCATAAAACTGATCAATAAAATCTTCATTGGCGCTACAAAAGGCATCGGTGATCATAATAAAATTGCGGCACTGATTCACTTCCCGAGAATACACCTCGATATAATGTCGAAAGCATTCCGCCTTTGACAGCTCAGTATAATTGTGAACGACAGGCGCCACATCTAGCCCCAAAACGATAAAGCCCTCAGAGAACACATTGGTATCGTTAACAATTTGGGGGAAAAGCCCCCCAAAAATGGGCAGAGAATAACTTTTTAGCAATTCATTAAGAGAGGGTTCGTGATATTGATTTCCACTACAGGCCAAAATCATTACACCTGCGGCGCCGTGACTTTTGGCTCGGCTCAAACTGTGAGCTAGGCTATCAAGTGTGCTGCTTTGACTACACAAAATAAAAGGGTTAGCTTTCATAGGCACTTTTCTTTTTCAAGTCATTACAGTGTAGCTGAAGTTCTAAGAAGTGTTCAAATTTTGCAGAAATTGTTTAAAAAAGGCCAGCAAATCTTGACGACAGGACGCGAAAAACAACATGAAATACTTGACGCCTCCCTGCGTCACAGACTAACGCTTACAGCCTTGACAACCTAGCCCGGGCCGCATCCGCGTATTCACCTTGTCCTTGACTGGCGCGATAAAAATAGGCCTTCGCTGTTTCACGATCGTTCTGGCTGTAGGCAATTTCACCTAAATAATAATCCGCTATCGAGGTTTGAAGCCGATCCGTGCTGGCCAGAAAATCTCTGGTGGCATCTGCGGTTTGTTGGGCCGATAAGTTAAACATGCCACGGTACAAATAGGGCAAATAATAATCTGGATTCAGCGAGATTGATTGATCAAATGCCTTTAAAGCTTGGGTGCGCGTACCAATTTGGGCTTCAATACGCCCTTTGGTCAGCCAAAATAGGGACTCTTTCGGCTGCTTTGAAATTGCCTGATTCACAAGCTTAAGCGCCTGTCCCATCTGCTTTTGAGAAGCCGCTTTATTGGCTTGCTGATGCAGATCATAAGCCGCTTTATCTTTAACCAACTGGGCAATGGCCTGCTGGAAGCGCTTTTTATTGCGCATACCCGTTGCCCCCAATTGAATGGCTAGCTGACGATTTTTATCCACCCGTTCAGCCGATGGGGGGTGGCTTGAGAATAAATCGCTCAGTAAATCTGACTGACGACCTTGTGAAAGCTGTAAAAATAGCTGCTGTAATTCAACGGCAGCCATAGGATCATAGCCCAACTGCTGCATATATTTTATGCCGTACTCGTCAGACTCCAACTCCTGATCACGTCCATACTTCGCCAATAATGCGCCCGCACCAAAACCAACTAGGGAAGTGTAATCACTGGCCTTGGTTTGCTTCATGATCTCCATACCGATATTTAAAAGCTTGCCCTTCGATTGCTGTGAAGCGCCGTGACCTGCGGCGGCGTGCACAATTTCGTGACCCAACACGGCAGCTAGTTGCGCCTCATCCTCCAGCAATACCAGCAAGCCCCGATTGATCGCAATTTTACCACCAGGAAGCGCCCAGGCATTGGGAACATCATTATTAAGTACCACAAATTCGTAGGGTAGCTGGCGATCACTCACCTGGGCAAGCGCCTGACCTATTGAAGAAACGTAAACAGACAACTCGGGATCGACCACATAGCGCCCGCCCTCAGACTGCTGATAGGCTCTATAGTTTTCAGCCCCTAATGCAATTTCTTCCTGCTCGCTCACTAAGCTCAGCTGCGGCTTGCCGGTTACTGGGTTGACGCTACATGCAACCAACCACTGACAAAAGATAAGAATGAATAAAATACGCATATGAATTCCCAACCATGGTTTTTCTAAAGACAAAGACTGCGTATACTACCACTTTTTCATTGAGCAGGCGCCTGCTCGCCGTTTGAGAATAGAATTTTTTATGACAGACACCACGATAGAGCTGTTAGCGGGTCTGGACCCGCAACAGCAGCACATCATAGAGATGCTGCCCGTCACTGAATTGGAACAAGGGCAATACCGCCTGCTGAAATCGCCCGCCTTTGTGAAGAGCTTGGCCTCAGGCGACACAATCGCACACATTCCAGGCACCTACACTTTCACCATTATTGAGCGCAGCGGTAACCTGTGTGTACGCGTGTTATCCAAAACACCGGAGCTGATGACGCAAAAACTGGCTGATTTTGAAAAACTGGGGGCTAATTTGGACACCAAATCGGCTCGCATGCTGGTTTACAGCATCCATGTTAGCTGCGGTTTTGAAGCCATTGAAGCCTGCCTCAACAAAGCCTGCGGCCCAGAAGACCTATGGGTCTACGGCAATGTCTACGATCCTAGTGACAACACCCCCCTTAACTGGTGGCAAGCTATTTTAGCCCCTCAATAATAGGTACTACGCATGCTTATCGTCATTTCACCTGCAAAAACCCTTGATTTTGAGTCCGATGCTTCGACCAGCATTCATACAGAACCCGAGCTGATCGATCAGTCTGCATCCCTGATCAAAACCCTTAAAAAGATGGCACCACAAGACATTGCAAAGCTCATGAAGCTCAGCGATAAATTGGCCACTCTAAACTTTGATCGTTTTCAAAACTGGAGCAAGACGCCCAAAAAAGAGACCGTCAAACAGGCCTTGCTGGCCTTCAAAGGCGATGTCTACACAGGTCTTGAGGCCGATACCTTCAGCACAGAAGAGTTTCGCTTTGCCCAAAAACACTTACGAATTTTATCGGGTCTCTATGGGGTGTTGAGGCCGCTGGATCTGATGCAGCCTTATCGCCTAGAGATGGGCACCAAACTTGAGGTGGGCAAACATCGAAGCTTATACGAATTTTGGGGTGACGCCATTACTGAGACGCTCAACAGCCAATTGAAGAAAATCAAGTCCAAAACCTTGATTAATCTGGCCTCAAATGAATACTTTGACAGCGTGAAAACCGATAAACTCAACGCCCAGATCATCACCCCCATTTTCAAGGACTGGAAGTCGGGCAAATACAAAATCATTAGTTTTTACGCTAAAAAGGCTAGGGGCATGATGAGTGCCTATGCCATTCGACAAAAAATCACTGACCCAGAAGCCCTCAAAGGCTTTGACGTGGCGGGCTATTCATTTGACGAAGCCAGTTCCAACGCGTCACAATGGGTATTCTTGCGAAAAGACTCAGAATAATAGGTACTCGCTATGCGCACACTCCTGATCACACTGTTATTACTGCCATCCCTAGCGATTGCGGATGACATTCTCACCCGCAAAATGATCCTCGACACCATGCAAAATGATGCGTGCAAAAACCAAGCTGAGCTGGAGTGCTTGGAGGTCAGCGCTGAGGTTTGCAATCAATACATTGACAAGGTGGTAAGCGACTGTCAAAACCGACTGACGGATGAGATTAACCTTAGCAATATCACCTCTGAACAACAGAAGGGCTTAGAAAACTTTCATAGTTGTGCCAGCCAGCACTCACAAGCGATTCTTGGGGTATCACCTGACAAAGCCAAACGCTGCGCAGCCGCTAACTAACTTATGAAAGTCTGGCTGGCCGCTTGGCTGCTCGTCATATCGATCGATTGTACGGCCAGCCTTAGGATCTTCAGCCTCGACTTTTGTGCCGACCAGTACGTGATGGCACTGGCGCCCAAGGGATCTACACTGGTGCTATCACCAGACGCCCATCGCTCGTTTTCCTACCTGCGAGCTCAAGCCAAAAGCCACACCCAACAAAGTCCACGATTAGAATACATTCTGCGCTTTAAGCCAGACCTTGTAGTGCGATTTTATGGGGGCGGAGTCCAAATTGCCTCAAGGCTTGAGCGCCTGGGCATCCCCTTGTTGCAACTGCATTCAAACAATCAGTTTGAACAAGTGGAGCAAAACATCCTGTTGGTTAGCAGCGCTCTCGGAACACCCAATCAAGGACAGGCACTGATCGAGACCATGAATCAACACCTAGGCGCCATCACTCAACAAAATCCAGCCCCTACAGCTCTTTATATGACGGCCTCGGGCGCCGTTGCTGGCCGTGATACCTTCATCCAAACACTGTTTGAGCTGGCAGGTGTCGACAATTATATTGACAGAGTAGGGTGGTCAACCCTGCCCCTTGAAAAACTAGCGCAACACAAACCAGATCAACTGGCTCTAGCCTTCAAAGACGACCAACAATATGTGTGGTCAAGTGCTCGCCACCCCTTGATTCAACAGTATTTGGCCGACTTGCCGAGCACCTCACTCAGTGATGCCACAGTTGCCTGTCCCGCTTGGTACAGCACCGAAGCCATCGCCGATTTATCCAAAACGGCGCAGCAATATGCCCAATAAACTCACCGCTGGACTTGGCGGCCTCGCGTTATTGATTCTTTTTGGCGCGACCTTAATTGGCCCGACCACGATCAGC
This sequence comes from Polaribacter sp., assembly GCA_964226685.1. Classification (GTDB taxonomy): domain Bacteria; phylum Pseudomonadota; class Gammaproteobacteria; order Pseudomonadales; family Cellvibrionaceae; genus CAXQRU01. The sequence goes on from CAXQRU010000139.1 coordinate 21,565, forward strand.
ATCTCTGAATGGGCCAGCGCATGGCTGGGACAGGCAAAGGACAGTACCGAGCTGATTATTTTTGAAATTCGCTTGCCGCGAATATTGGCTGCGTTTATCGTTGGCGCCAGCCTAGGCTTGGCCGGAGCTGCGCTTCAAGGGCTGCTGCGTAACCCCCTGGCCGAGCCGGGGGTACTGGGGGTCTCAGCCACCAGCTCACTGCTCGCCTCGCTCGCCATTGTTTATGGTTTGATTTCCTTTAATAGCTTTATGCTACCGCTCAGCGCCATCCTCGGGGCACTCTTGGCCACAGCGATATTGGTTTGGGTCGGCTGGCGCAGTCATTCGGTCACCCGCCTGATTTTATTAGGTGTGGCACTGGCCAGCATCTCGGGTGCTCTTATGGCGTTGTTGATCAACTTTACGCCCAACCCCATGGATTTATCGGAGCTGGTCAATTGGCAACTGGGCTCGGTCGCCAATCGCAGCCTGTACGATATTGCTTTAGTAGTGCCTGTTCTTTTAACGGGAGCGCTCATCATTTATTCGCAGCGCCGTGGCTTGGCTGCTTTGAGCCTGGGGGAGGAGACCGCTCACAGCTTGGGCATTCACCTGCCTCGATTGCGTCTTCTGATGGTATTGGGGACAGGCTTTTTAGCGGGCGGGGCGGTTGCTCTTGCCGGAGCCATTGGCTTTGTGGGCATTGTCGCCCCTCATATTATTCGCCCCTGGGTGGGCGGGGCGCCCGATAAATGCTTGATTCCATCGGCTTTACTCGCAGGTATCCTTTTGATGATTGCCGATATGTTGGTACAAGTGCTGCCAACGGCTCGCGAGTTGCAGTTGGGCGTTTTAGTCGCCATTATCGGAGCGCCCGTCTTTGCCATTATTATCTATCGGCTGGCCTACCATGACTGATTCTATCCTCCAAATCAGGCAGCTCAGTGTGCACGCCAAAACCGTGCAGCTAATTAAACAGCTGACTCTGCATGTTGAACGTGGGCAATGCCTAGCACTTTTGGGTGCCAATGGCGCAGGCAAAAGCTCCTTACTCAAAGCGCTACTGGGGCTACACCAAACGCAGGGCGAAGTCTTGATCGATGGCCAGCCCCTGCAACAGCTCTCGCCCAGAGAACGCGCCAAACGCATCGCCTACCTGCCCCAGAAAAGAGATTTGGCCTGGCCAATGGCGATTGAATCGGTCATTGCGCTCGGCTTACCGTTTCGAAAAGATCCTACTGCCATAGAGAGAGTCATGGCCGATTGCGACTTGATGCATTTAAAGGGCCGGTCCACTCAACATTTATCAGGTGGCGAGTTAGCGAGGGTGCATATCGCTCGCCTATTCCTGTCGGGAGCCAACATCTTACTGGCCGATGAACCCATCGCCGAGCTAGACCCGCTGCACCAGCACAGCATTTTACAGCTCCTCAAACAATACGCCGCTGCTGGCCATGCCGTTATCGTCGCTTTGCACGATATTGGACTCGCCTGTGAATTTGCGGATCGGGTAGCGGTATTAAGCAATGGTCAGTTGATTGCCGAAGGCGAACCCGTGAGTACCTTAACCCCCGATATTTTGGCACAGACCTATCAGATTAAAGCGCGCTTGACGGAAATCGATGGCCATAAAGTATTGCTCAACGAGGGTAGACTTCCCTAGCAAAAACTTTTACCCTCAACGCTAAAGATAAGAGCTTGTTAACTCTTAATAGGAACTGGAATATGAAAAAAACTCTGTGTGCATTCATGGCCATCGCTGCCACTCAAGCACAAGCGACTCAAAACCTACCCACCTTTGAGGAAATCTACCTCAACATGACCAGCAATAAAACCAATATTGCTTCAAAGGGCAAGTTAATATTGGATCTAGCTTTAGCAGATATTGGGCTAGATGGAGGCATACAGCAAAAAAGCGTCCACTCCTATGATATTGACAGCGCCACCGGCTTACTCACTATCAGCATTCCTACCGGTCAATATTATATCGATAACGAAGGCTCAAAATTTGGGGATCACAATTATTGCGAAGATGGTTTGGCAACCTCAGGCCTCGAAGTCAGGGATTACTTGGGCAGCTCCTCAATAAAAAACACCGTTGTGAAAATCGAAAACTCATGCGGCTCTATGGGCTGCTCCTTTTGGTTGACCTTTGACACCATCAATAACTTGATTGAACTCTGTGGCTTTACCAAAGAATCTGATTAAATGATCCTTGAGTTCAACTTGTAAGTGCAATTTACGCGAGGTAGGGCCAGCTGGTACACTCAGGGCCATTTTCTCGCCAAAGGAAATTGCTTATGAGCTATACACAGCTGACCCAAGAAGAAAGATACCAGA
>CAXQRU010000140.1:0-14027 GCA_964226685.1 Polaribacter sp.
AACTTAATTCGCACCTTTATCCACCTATCAGAAACGGGCTCATTCTCAGACACCGCCCTACAAATGCACTTGACGCAGCCCGCCGTCAGCAAGCGAATTGCTCAATTAGAGCAACATTACAATACCAAGCTATTTGATCGACTGGGAAGACAATTGGTGCTTACCGAACAAGGCAAGCAACTACTTCCTGAAGCTTACCGACTGATTGAACAACTGAATTTAATGGACAAGACCATCGATGGTGGCAAACATGATATTAGCGGCAAACTCCCTATGGTGGTGAGCCACTATATTGGGCTGCACAAGCTGCCGACCCTATTGAAACAATTTACGGAAAAACACGAACATGCCAAACTCAAACTGACTTTTATTGACTCAGAAGCGGCGGCCAACGCTCTGAAAGACTTTGATAATGAGCTAGCACTGGTTACCCTTAGTGATACTCTCACTCAGCAACACCCAGAACTTGCAACCGAAACCTTGTGGGAGGAAACGCTGGCATTTGTGGTAGCCAAAAACCACCCTCTGGCTCAAAAGAAAAACATACGTTTAAAAGATTTGGCCGATGTAACGGCCATTTTGCCAGACACCAGCACCCACACTTCCAGCCTCATTAAACAACAGTTTGATCAGGCCGGTTTATTTCTCAATATCGCCATGGCCACCAACCATTTTGATGCGATCAAACTCATGGTTTCACTCAGCCTAGGCTGGAGTGTACTACCAACACCTTTAATAGACGACAGCTTAGTGATTTTAAAAATTAAAGGCATTCACATCCAACGCAAACTTGGACTGATTTATCATAGGAAACGACAGATGAGCAATACCGTTAAGGCGTTTGTGGATATGCTCACCAATGAATAAATATTCTCAACATCTATTCAAACCCAGATTTTGACGCGAGAATATGGGATGGGATACTAAGCTTGCTATCAATAACACAATGACTAAACCGTGGGTCAGTGTCATTTAAAAAAGTCGCCTGACAATGAAATTTTAGCTTGTTTTGGTCGAGATATGGCTCAGCAGTAATCCAATCATCCTTGTAATGTGTGTAGTAAACACCATTTTCATCACCTGTCGCACAAAGTGTGGACGATATGTTAAAATGAAGAGAATTTTGATGCTTACAATCTAAATCTCTTAACGATTCTGGCAACTCTTTATGTTTTTTATAATAGATGTGAACAGCATTGGTGATATGAATGTATCTATTCCGTAGGTTTTGAGCAATTTCAAATTGTTGTGATAATGGAGGGGTGCCCTCTTGAGACTCAGCAGCAGACTGCCCGTCTACAGGGCTTTCTCTCGGCAAAAAAAACTGAAAGATTATAAAACCGATACCCACAATTATCATTAGTTTAATCATTTGATTCATAAATCACCTCGTATAAACAAATTCTAATCAATCCATTTCCCACACACATTGGCCACTATTTTTCTTAATCCGCTCCAGTGTTTGGTTGTGAGCAATCAACTCTTCGGGGCTAGCTCTTAACACCGTTAAAGCCTCAACGTTGGTCAGTTGGGAAAATCGTTTGACTGACTGACTATTGCTGGAGTCATCATCCTCATCACTCAATGACAGAGAGGTCTGGCCACCGGTCATAAAGAGATAAACGTCCGCTAAAATCTCGGCATCCAATAAAGCGCCATGCAAGTCGCGCTGAGAGTTATCAACACCATATCGTTTACACAAAGCATCCAAATTATTTTTTTGGCCCGGATGTTTATGGCGAGCTAATACTAACGAGTCAACCACTTGGCAGTAGTGCGTCATATTTTTATAAGGTCGGCCCGATAGCTGTTGCAACTCATGATCTAAAAACCCAATATCAAATGGAGCATTGTGAATAATAAGCTCAGCCCCATCGACAAACTCAATAAATGCTTTGACAATTTGATCGAACGTGGGCTTATCCGCCAAAAATTCATTAGTGATACCATGCACTTCTATTGCGCCAGCATCAATTTCTCTCATGGGCTTTATATATTGATGATAGTGATTCCCCGTGAGCTTTCGATTAATCAACTCAACGCAACCAATTTCAATGATCTTATGACCCTGGCTTGGTTCTAAACCGGTAGTTTCAGTATCTAAAACAATTTGTCTCATAATTGCGCAATGCCTTGATTAGCCAACTCATCGGCTCGTTCGTTTTCAGGATGGCCACTGTGGCCCTTGACCCAATGCCACTCTATTTTATGTTGCTGGCAAGCTTCATCAAGCTGTTGCCATAAATCGCTGTTTTTGACCGGTTGCTTGCTGGCCGTTCGCCAATTATTGCTGCGCCACTTTTCAAGCCACTCGGTGATACCCCGACGAACATATTGTGAATCGGTTGTGAGCACAACCTCACAAGGAACTTTTAAAGCTTGCAACGCTTTAATGGCAGCCATCAGCTCCATTCGATTATTAGTAGTATGAGCCTCCCCTCCGCAAAGAGTTTTCTCATGCTTACCATAGCGCATGAGCACACCCCAACCTCCAGGCCCAGGATTTCCTTTGCAAGCACCATCGGTAAAAATATTAACTTTTTTCATGGGATTGGCTCGCTGTCGGGAACGGCTGCTTTTCTCCCCAAGAAATCGGAGATTTTTTCCAATAGGATTTGATGGGTGTAAGTGGAATTACCCGTTTACGAGCCAATACCGAGTACGCCCCTCCACTGATGCTGCGCATTTTATTGAGAGCTTGCCGAATAGACAGCCCTTCATATCCACGAGAAATGGAAATGGGTTCAACATCCAGCAAATTTAACCAATCAACCACTCTAGCCAAAGCAAGACTTCTCAATCGCCAACGTTTAGCTTTTGAGAAAAACTTCATCCACAAGGTTTGCAGACCATAAAAGCTCAAAGGATTAAAACCTACAATTAATAAGTGCCCATTGGGTATTAACACTCTCTGAGCCTCCCTAAGTAATTGATGGGGGTTCTCAACATATTCCAAAACATGATGTAACACGACCACATCTATAGACTCTGAAGCGTATGGCAGCTGTTCAAAATTGGAAATACAGTGACTGATACCAGACTCAACCCCTCCCGTTGGTACCGACTGAAAATGATGATTAACCGTACTGAAATGACAGACATCAATACTCGGACTCATACTCAATTGAAGCAAATAAAAACCAAACACACATTCCATTTGTTGTTCAAGCATAGCTCTTTCAGCGGCCAATAGCTTCTGCCCACGGCCCGATTGCAGCCAACGCTCAAAAGCTGCTTGTGATTGCTCAAGGGGCACCAAGCCATAGCGATTTTGACAAAAACGCTTAACTTGCCCAAATGAACGTACAACAATACTCATATTTAGTGCTGCAAGCTCTTACTGACCACTTCAAACAAATCTTTTGAAAGAGTGGAAACCTCGGCGATACTTTCTAATGCCGATTTCATCCCCATTTGCTCGCGTTCTTGATAGCGCTTATAACGAGTCAAAGGCGTAACTATTCGAGCAGCCATTTGAGGATTCGCTTGATCCAATTTAATCACTTGTTGGGCTAAGAACTCATAACCAGCAACATTATGAAAGCCGATGGGATTTTGATTCGAGTAATGGCCAATTAATGCTCGCACCTTATTAGGATTTAAAGCATCGTAACTTGGGTGTTCCATCAAACCTTTAACCGTTGCAAGAGCACTTTCTGAAGGAATTGTTGCCTGTACGCTCAACCATAAATTTACCACGAGTGCTTCATGGTGCCAACGCTGATAAAAGTCTTCTAACATATCATCTCGCACTTCAAAAAGGCTTTCTCTATGAGCGTGAGCGAGATAGGTGAGCGCGGCTAAAGAGTCCGTCATATTGTGTTGATCATAGTATTGATCCGTACACAATGAAACCACATTGGAATCATCGAGCAAAATCAAATAACCTAAGGCTCGATTTTTGATAGCGCGTTCAGCCACTGATTTTGCATCAAACTCATAAGGTTTTTTCGAACAGGATTTTTGATAAACTTTCAGCAAAGGCTTTTGTAGAGTTTCAGCAATATGCTGAGATAACTGTTTACGACTTTCATGAATTGCACGCACATCAATGATACTCGCTACTTCACTCAAATACGCCTCGGACGGTAGCGTCAGCATCAACGCCACCATCGCTGGGTCAAGAGCATCATTCGTCAAGACTTTTTCAAAGGCATTAATTAAATCAGCACTCGCGCTCGCCACTCCTTCACCAGCCTGAATTTGATTCATGACACTGACCGCCAACGCTTGACTGGCATTCCAGCGATTAAACCCATCGCCATCATGCTCCATCAACCGTGCATAATCGTCATTGCTATAGGAATAATTGACCCGCACAGGAGCAGAAAAATTTCTAAATAAAGATGGCGTTGGCAAACTCTGCACTTGTTCAAAAGTAATTGTTTCTTCAGCATTAACAACTTCAATGACACCATTATTTATAGTGTGAGTTGTGCAGTTACTCGTTAATTCACCATGGTCATCAACTAAACCTATCGCCAATGGGAAGTGAAAGGGTTTACCAGCGGAGGTATTTTGCCTAACCGTTATGGAATACTGCTGCGCCTGGTGATCATAATGACTGTCTATATTGACTTGTGGGGTACCCGCATGTTGATACCAAAGCATAAACTGAGATAAATCTCGCCCCGAAGCCCATTCCATAGCATGAACAAATTCATTAATGGTGACCGCTTGCCCATCATAGGTTTCAAAATAATAATCGGTAGCTTTTCGAAACAACTCCGGCCCCAACAGCGTGTGTAACATACGAACAATTTCCGCACCTTTCTCATAAACTGTCAGAGTATAAAAATTAGAAATTTCTATATAGGATTGAGGTTGTACCGGGTGACTCATAGGACCTGCATCTTCGGCAAACTGCGAGGTACGCAATAGTTTGACATCTTCTACTCGCTTAACGGTTCGAGACCCCATATCCGAAGAAAACTCTGAGTCTCTAAAAACCGTAAAGCCCTCTTTCAAACTCAACTGGAACCAGTCTCGACAAGTCACCCGATTGCCAGACCAGTTGTGGAAATATTCATGAGCCACGACACTTTCAACACGATCATAACCCATGTCTGTCGTTGTCGCTGGGTTTGCAAGCACGCAGGAGGTATTGAAAATATTGAGCCCTTTGTTTTCCATCGCCCCCATGTTGAAGTCATCGACCGCAACGATCATAAATAAATCCAGATCGTACTCTCTACCATAAACGTCCTCATCCCAGGCCATCGCTTTTTTCAAGGATGCCATAGCATGAGCGCATTTATCTAAGTCTTTCTCTTCAACATAAATGACCAAATCCACAACTCGACCACTCATGGTTTTGAATTGGTCAGAGACTGACTTTAAATCGCCAGCCACAAGTGCAAATAAGTACGCGGGCTTTTTAAAAGGATCGTGCCACTTTACCCAATGACGATCCGGTGCCGACTTACCGACTTCAATTTTATTACCATTGGATAGAAGCACCGGAAAACGGGTCTCATTGGCATGAATGGTTGTCGTAAACTCACTCATCACATCAGGTCGGTCTAGGTAATAAGTGATGCGTCTAAAGCCCTCGGCTTCACACTGAGTACAATACATGCCACTGGATTGATACAAGCCTTCAAGCGCTTTATTTAAATGGGGCTTTATATGAGTCACACACTCAATGGTAGCCTCATCAGCCACAGACAAAGTTAACGACTCTGGCCCCAATTCATATTCGTCCGCTGATAATTTTTGACCATCGACACTCACGGATTGCAAAATCATATCTTGGCCGTTTAGAACAAGAGGGCCGCCCCCACTTGCACTTGGGTTTCTTCTGACTTTGAGTGTTGCCGTCACCTCGGTGAAGTGATCTCGCAAATCAAACACCAGATCGGTCGTATCTATCAAAAATGCAGGGGGTAAATAATCTTTTAAATAAATGGCTTGCGCTTGCGTCATTATTAATTTTTCCACTTAATTGGAGTATCCTCTACTGAACAGTCAGACTTGGGCAAATAGCCCGTTCTCTGCTCTGGAGGAAAATGAATTTGTTCGTAGGCGATGATCGCTTGCAGAGTATTTTGTTTTTGTTCCGCCGTTACCTCTCGACCATCTGGCCAACGACCCGTTTCTACCGCTTTTTGCATATTGCGATAAATGGTGGGAGTAATACTGTTCACCAAGGCTTTTAATTCATCTTGCATTTTTACTACCTCTATCAATCAATCCAGCCAAGGCCCCACACAGGCATCCCACTAAGAGGCCACCCAAGTGTGCGCCATTGGCGATGTGTATACCAAAATGGCTAAACACACCGGTCATCCCCGCTATTAACCAAGCAACCAACACCACAAAAAGCGGCTTTTCTATTCTAAGCACAGGGTGAGCTGCAAATTGTTGATACAATCCTAAAAAACCAACAATACCATAGACCACACCGGATAAACCGCCAAAACTAATGCTTGGCGTATACCAATATTGGATGATATTGGATGCCATACCCAGCAACACAATCAACCCAACAAAGTAGAATTTACCCTTAGCGTACTCGATCGCTCTTCCAAAATACCAAAACATCAGTAAGTTAAAAACGATATGGAACCATCCAAAATGTAAAAACACTGGAGTAATTAAACGCCACCACTCTCCCGTCTGCATCAACACCCCTAACGGGTTGAAGAGCCAAAGATTGTACACTCTAGCATAAGCCACCAAGGTACCCAACAGACACACCGCCATCACCACAAAAGTGACAGGAAAGATCTTGATTTGCTGTAACAATGGCTTTAGGGGATTATTAAATGTTGAGACAGGCATACTACGTTGATGATGACGCCACTGCCTTAAAATATCCAATGCCAAGTCTTTGAATGATGGTGCTACCCACAGCTCCTGATACTGCTGTTTATCAACCAGGCGCCAAGGTACACCCTGTAAATCCAACACATGAGTGAGCGAAGCAGTGGGTGAATCGATAGCGATATTGTCAATATGAACGTAATTTTGCATAGCTATTTGGGAAAATCGGGGGCATCTACATACTCCCAGACAAACTTGTTAACGTCCAGAGCTTTTTCATGATCCATTCGATAAGCCACTAACCGACCAAATTTCACGGCACTGTAGTCTAGGCAAGCCAGATTGGACCGAATGGGCTTAGGACGACCTTGCAGCCAATAATGGCCAAAAAACAATGGCTTATCCTCCCGGGGGTAATAGTGAAGTTGCTCTTTTTCAAGCTCAGTCAATCGACGCTGCTCTAGCTCCAGTGGAAGAGGATCGGGTTGATAGACGACATCGCCATAGGTTTCTGGAGACTCCGCCCAAAACTTGGTGCGAAAAAAGTTGCGCTTGTGCCCATCTCTACCCACCATGATTTGACAATCGGGCAAAACAATCTCAGTACCACGAAGCAACGTATCCACGGTTTTACCAACGAAACTGTCCCAATTGACAGATTCTTTCAATAACTCAGGGAGCAGACGATTGGTATTATAAAGACGCACATATTGTTCAATCCCCTGGTGATCCCAACAGGCATGAACCACTCGCCAATCATCCGTCTCTAAAAACAGGGGTAGACCTGAAAACCAACCAAGAAAGTCTTTCCATTCTTGCTCGTGACCTTGGAACTGCTCTAGGGTTTCAGCAATCAGCCGATTATGATGCGGGGTGTGAGGGCGTAAATACTCATTGCTGCCAGGCTCAACGGGAGCCATATAACATAGGGCATTATACTCATGGTTTCCCATGACTATCTGTGCGCTGCCCGCTTCAACCATATCGCGCACTAGGTGGAGAGCCTCACGGATATGTGGCCCTCGATCGATGATATCGCCCAAGAAAATGGCTTGCCTGTCTTTATGTCGATATACACCCTGCTGCTTTTGATAGCCCATTTTCGCCAAAAGACGCCTTAAGGTACTCGCACAACCGTGAATATCACCAATGATGTCGTAACCACTAAAACTCATCAGCGCGTCAAATGGCTGGCCCAACCCAGCTTGGTACGGCAGGTTTCATAAAAATTGTGGTCACTTGGGTGAATCAAATTCAGTGGCTGGGGCTTTCTAACGATATGCACTTCATCGCCAGGCTCTGTCACACTATGAGTTTGGCCATCGCAAGTGACATGAGGGAAAGTCGAATTTTCCTCACCGATGACAAGCATAATTTTGCTGTCGCTGGAAATAACAATGGGACGACTGGTCAACGTATGGGCATTTAATGGAACCAGCACGATGGCATTTAACTTTGGATGCATTAATGGCCCACCCCCACTTAACGCATAGGCTGTTGAACCCGTAGGCGTGGAAACGATTAAACCATCAGACCTTTGACTGTATACAAATTGATCGTCCACGTATAATTCAAACTCAATCATTCTGATGTAGCGGCCGGGATGCAACACCACATCATTCAGGGCATCACCACTGGCGATTACTCGCCCCGCTCGACAAACGGTCATGTCGAGCAAAAAACGCTCTTCGCTAATGTAATCGCCTTCTAAGACCTTAGCAACTTTTGATTCAATTTCATCCGGCATAATGTCCGTCAAAAACCCCAAACGCCCTCGGTTTACGCCCAGAAGGGGAATATTGTAGGCAGCTGTCGCTCTAGCAGCGCCCAGGAGGCTACCATCGCCACCAATCACAATCACTAGATCGCAATGAGCACCAAGGTTTTGTTCATCAAATACAGGAAATTCAACAAGCCCAAGGTTCTCAGCCAAATCTGACTCGATGAATATTTCAATATCTTGTGTCTGCAGGAAGTTAATTAACCTTCGGATGGTATAATGGGCTTTATCGCTACTGAGGCGCCCAATCAGGCCAATACGAGTAAACTGAGACATAACATGTTTTACTTTCTTAAATTAGGCCCAACAGTATAACCAAAGTTCACAAAAAAGCAGCTATTTTAATGAAATCAGAGCCAGGGGCAATCAGTATAAATATAGAACAATTTCATCATAGAGTTGTGAGGGATCTGGCATGGTGTTTAATCTCAAAAGATCTACTGAGCGATACTGCCAGCCAAACTGCCCTGGTGGATAGCCATATTTTATCATGGCTTCATAGCATCGATAGGAAACCAGACCCTCTTTATGAATTCATCGAGACCATGCACAGCCCTAGGCTTGGCATCTATTTCGAATATTTATTGAAATTTTACTTCACTCATCACCATCGTTTTGAGTTGATTACCCACAATCTTCAACTATCAAGAAATAAACAAACCCTGGGGGAGTTTGACTTTATTGTCTTTGATAACACCCTCAATCAACACTGGCATATTGAGGCGGCTGTAAAATGGTATCTTTATCGAAACTATTGCCTGATCGATGGGCCACAGTTAGATTCCAAAACCGCACAGTGGTGTCAATGGATTGGCCCCAACGATAACGATAGCCTGAGTAAAAAAATGGTCAGCCTATTGACTAAACAACTGACTTTGTCAAAGCAAGTGGAAGCATTGAATTATTTTGAAAGTATCGGCATCAAAAACGTATCGCCTTACCTTTGGCTCAAGGGGTATTTATACGGCCACGGTGAAGATCCAAAACATCCTGACAATTTCTGGTTTAGTGACTCAAAAATACCGGCCTTAGAGCAAGAACAATTTATCATATTACCTAAACTTTTTTGGTTAAGTCCGCTGTATCATGACGACTACCAAAGCCTAAAGATTTATTCAAAAGCTGAACTGGCTGAGAAAGTTAAAAGAGAAGGCCGCACATCCCTAATTGCAGCTTTAGACCAAAACAACAAAGAACAATATCGCTGCTTCATTACCCTTCGATAATCTTACCGGATCGCTTCTTATCAAACACTTGTTCACCAGAAACCAGTAAATTATCGATTTGTTCAAGGGTTAAGTCCATTAAGCCATTTTTTAACACGCTAACACAAAAGCCTTTTTGCTCCATTAAAAAGGCCGCGGCAATACTTCTTGAACCCGTATTGCAATAAACTCGATAGTGTTTTTGGGGGTCTAACATGCGTACTTTCAAGCGTAAAATATCCAGCGGTATATGAACAGAACCTTTGATATGGCGATACTGAAACTCTTGCTGAGTTCTAACATCTAACCAGGTATAGTCTTTACTTTTCCCATCATCAATTAAGGCATCTGTTTGTAAACTAGCAATGGACGGCTGTTCTAATAAACGGGTAAATAGCTCCTTTTCTAATTCCATCAACATGCCTTCCTCTAACATCGTCACCGACGCATTGCGAGGCGCGTTATTAATCAAGGCATCCTCACCAAAACATCGTCCCACACCCACTCTAGCCACTTCACGCTCTTCACCATCTTGTTCAACGGTAACCACGGCTGAACCATATTTAATGAAGTAACAACGATCCCCATGATCTCCCTGACGGATAATGACCTCACCTTTTTCAACATGCCGAGGTTTGAGCGATGTAAATATTTCTGAAATATTCAGAGGAGGGATTTTATAAAACAAATTCGAGTTTAAAACTGTTTGCATCCAATCGGCATCATCATCAAGTTCTCGACGATAGGCTATTTCCACTTCTAAATAATCGGCAACCTGACTCCAAGTTAAAAGGCTATCTAATAATTCCCGTTCGACCGACAACAGCTGACACTCAGAGAGCGCCTGCGCAGCAAACTCTTCAGTTCGAAACTGCACAATGGGAAGTTGATGAGACAAAGCTTGTAAGGTTCTGACTCGGCCGTCTTTGTGTTTTAGCTCAACTTCGCCTTTTAGAATAAAAAGAAAGTCAGAAGATTTTTGATCCAGCTCAAAGATGGCTTGATCCTCGCCTACAGTCTTAATCACAGCTTTGCTGAGCAGTGCCAACAAATGCTGTTTACGCAAAGATTTGATGGGAACCAAATGCTCACACTGCTGCAATAATTCGGTTGTTATACTCATGTTATACCCTACTCACGCCAGCGCTTTTGCAAAACCTCTACGACCTTGCAATCCTCCTGTATGCACAAACAACAATCGAGTCCCCACAGGCCAATAACCCCTTTTGGCTAAGTGTGACACAGCATAAAACATCTTAGCCGTATAAACCGGATCAGTAGTAACGCCGGTTTGAGCCTCAAATTGATGAATAAAATACACCAGTTCATCATTCAGTTTAGCATACCCTCCTCCATGGTAGCCGCTAATTACTCGCCAACAGGAGTTTCTACAGGACACGGCCTCCAACCAACGATGAATCGTAGAGCTGATTTGATCCTGCCCCTTAAGTACGTTAATCCCAATACAGGGGATATTAGAGGGCAAGCCGGCAATAACGCCCGCCATCGTAGTACCCGTTGCCACAGGCATACATACGCTATAAGCCCCTTCAAACACCCGCGCGGTATGTTCCCCGATGAGTGACGCGCCCTTTACTCCCAGCAGACAAGCCCCGCCCTCTGGAATAAAGTAGCAAGAAGCTCTTAATTCACAAGGGATTAAGGACCACGGAGCTTGCCGGTAGATCGATGGTTTAGCAAATAAGAGCTGCATACCCCAGCGCTCGGCATCGTGCAATGTCGGGGATAGGCTTTTGGGGCGAAAGCCACGGATAATACCGATGGTGGGAATTTTTAAATCGTATCCTAGTTGAGCAAGCGCGTGAATATGGTTAGAAAAGGCGCCTCCACAGCTGACCAGTGTGGTTTTCCCTTGCTCGAGAGCTTGTTCGACACACAATAAGAGCTTGTAATATTTGTTGCCTGAGTAGCGAAGCCGATCATCTCTTCGTATAAAAGTTTCAATTCCAAGCGAATTGAGTTGTGACCAAATTAAAGGCTCTACAGGAACTGTCTCATGAGTTAGCATGACCTAGTATAGTGGCAATGACTCAGTTAGAGAACTACTTGTAGACCTTTAATACCGGACGTTGATGCACTTGATGTTTGCTGCATCGATCACCCTTACCCGCAACAAACTCCTCAGGATGGTTAATCCTAGAAATCAACTCGCCGCACATACTGTTGCCCTCATGATAGTGGCATACAGGGGCGTGATAATGAACCAACCATTGACTATAGTGTTCCTCGGTCACATTGCACTTCTTGGCAACGTAAGCGGTAGGGTTATCCAAATATTCGGGCATATCCATCAATGAGATGTTCATATGACCAGCGCCAGGATGATAAGCAACAAAATTGATTCCAGCCGCTGACAATTGGTCTAGAATTTTGTCGCCAGAACCCTGCAATAACGCTTTATTCTCCTGCTGCAAACGAATAACTTGCTCATGCAGGTTGGATTCACGCTCATTGCGATATAGAATTTCGATTTCCTTTCTCTGTAATTGCTCTCTCAAAGAGGCGGTTGCCTGCTCCACACGATCTTCCATTTCCTGTAAATAATTCTCTTTTAACGCCTGCAATTCGGCTTGCTCATCACATTTAACAGATTTAATCTTGTGCTCGAAATACTCACGCAAACCGACTATTTTGTCAGCCTGACCATCAATGATCTCGTTAAGACGATCATTCGCATACTGCTGCTCCAGCAATTCCTTCTGCTGCAATTCTATTTTTTGCTTAAGTTCTTGAACATACTCACTATGATCCGTACTTAACTTTTCAATGGTATGTTTGGCATCCAGGTTAAGCTCTTCCACCCGGTCACGATATCTTCTGAGAAGATCAGACATTTGCTGATGCTTACGATGATCAAGCTCATCAGGATCGGGGGCCGTGGATTTTTCAGCTATGGTGTCAAAAATCAAACCTAAGCGATTTTGTTTAATGGCTTTTTTTACCATCTTGACAAATTCACCACTGGGCGATAGATCCGGCTCCCAAAGATTTTCTTTATGCCAACTTACTGGACACTGACTCTCACACACCAAGCGTATGGGACCCGCGCCTAAGTCAGGCCCGAATTCAGAGCGATCCAAAAGGTGGTTAAAAGGGATATTCCAATCACGATCAATGAAGCCTTGGCTGTCGATATCGATACCAAAAAATACTGCATGGGTAATGCTAAACGACTCATGAATTCGGACGTAAGCCGCCTGCATTCTCTCAGAAGCAAGGTCAACGAGGGGAACATAACCATCCAGTACCGCCTGAAACTCTGAGTAGAGCATTTGCTTTACGATTTCGCCCTCACCAAAGAACAATATCGCCTCAGCTGGATAATGTTTTTCTGCTTGCATCCTATTCCACCCTGACACAATTTGTCATATTCTATGCCTTCAAGATCGATCAATAATTAACCATTTCTATACTTAATTTAAGACCAATTATGAGGAAAACGAAAGTGAAAAAGTGTGAACGAATAGCCAAAAAAATATAATGGCCATCAGGAGGGTAGAATTAAAAGTTATGTTGCTTACAACTAACTAAACTTATGCCAACGAAGGTGTTAACAAAAATTTTAAAAGAACAACACAAGCTATTGATTATTTTAAATAATCCATTAAATCCAAACATGGCTCGTCATCAAAATCATCATCAAGATCTACAGGCCTATCAAGTAGCTCGTCATTGTATTGTTCCATAGCAATATCCTCTGTTTATTTTCAATTTTGATTATCTATTGTTTTTATGACAACTTTATGATTGAGACTTGGGTAATTTTACCCAAAAATGGGTGCCCTCATCGCTACTCGAAAAATCGATAGTCCCGCCTAAAGCATCGACATGTCGCTTAACAATGGCCATCCCAACACCTGAACCCTCAGCGACTTTAGGTATAAAACGGGTAAATTCCTTAAATACCTGATCGTGAAACTGCTTTTCAATGCCCAAACCATTATCTTTAACCTCGATCAATACTTCATTTTCGTCTCCAGATACGGAAATAGATACAAAGGGCTTTGCTCGATTCGAGTTAGAATACTTGACGCCATTAGAAACAAGATTATAGATGATTTGCTTTATACGCACAGACTCAGAGAGAAAAAGGCTCGTCAATTCGATATGGGTTTTAATCTCCACTCCTTCATGATCTAAATTTGAAATCACTTCATTAACCAACAAGTTAAAGTCGCTGAGGGTTCAGGTGTTGGGATGGCCATTGTTAAGCGACATGTCGATGCTTTAGGCGGGACTATCGATTTTTCGAGTAG
>CAXQRU010000141.1:0-19640 GCA_964226685.1 Polaribacter sp.
TTCAAGCAGAAGACGGCATACGAGATTAACGATCGTGACTGGAGTTCAGACGTGTGCTCTTCCGATCTACCAAAGCGAAGCGGCGGTTTTGATGTCGGGTGCCTTTATTTGTTATGGGTTGCCCCACTTAATTAAAATGCTGTCGAGCGCCTTGAGAACTTTCTCACGCTTAACACCTTTATTTATGCCCTTGGGCAGCTTCGAGTACCACGGGTGCCAATAATGCTCTAATTCGTGACCTTGCTCCCGAGTAGAAGGATGTACAGACTTAGAAAAGTATTCTTTACACTCTTGTACTTGGCTAATACTCACAAACTGAAAAGTGAAATTACATACCTCTGCAAAGTAAACCCATTTTTTAATCAGATTGTCCCTTGAGGCTTCGACTGGCACACCTCCTTCATTCCGTGTGCTCATGTAGTCAATATGCTTCTTTGGGTCTGCAATTTCTCTCCATACTCTGCTCATGCTCTATGACCCATAACATTATAATAGTAGGCATGCTCAATTACACGCCGATTAAAAATTAAACTCACT
Organism: Polaribacter sp.; assembly: GCA_964226685.1. Lineage (GTDB taxonomy): Bacteria > Pseudomonadota > Gammaproteobacteria > Pseudomonadales > Cellvibrionaceae > CAXQRU01. Next base: position 538 of record CAXQRU010000141.1, read on the forward strand.
ATAACATATTGATTTCAAGCTTGAAATTGCCATGCTTTAATTTTATTAAGAAACAAAATGAGTATGCCTACTATTTCACAATTCCATGCTCATTATTTACCTTTCATAAATGCTTAACCCACTGATTAGTTTATCTTTTATCATTTTGACTCTAAGAATAATGGGCAACCTTTCGATTAAAACGTGTTGTTTTTCGAATATTATTCTAATGCACTGTATATATACACATACCCACAGGGAGATTTAGTTGTGAGTAAAAGTCCATTTCTTGAGTCCATTCGTTGCAATCTTCAATCTTCGGTTGTGTGGGTACAGCATTAGAACCGAGAAAACCTACCTGTATTGGATTCTTTTTTTATTCGTTTTCATCATCCTAAGAACTAAGAACTTGGGCGCGGCTGAAGTCGGTGAGTTTTTGAATTACCTTGCAAATGCTCGTAAAAGTTATCCAGGCACAGGCACCCAGCCAGCAGTGCCTGTCCCTGATGATCCTTTTGGTTAAAGATAAATCCATTTTTGAACTTTTACGTCACCGTGACGTATATCTACAAACAAGCCAAATAATTGCAATAACAATCAATTACTTAAAGACTGCCGCAAGGAGAAAGCAATCAATAGAACGACTCATAATCCCGCTCCTGTACTTTTACGTCACCGTGATGTACCCCAATCAAAACCAATACTGCAGCTGCACTCCCACAATATCCGCACTCGCATCGTCGTAATTGCCATTGAGCGTTTCCGTAAATGCCCCCGGTGAGGCGGAGAATAGGTCGATTTCGGTGGCGAGTTCGGCGCCTTTGAATTCCAGGCGGGCGTAGGCGACATCCCAACGCCATTGGCTCGATGGCGTGTAGCTAAAGCCTAGGGTGTACCAGATGCGGTCGTTATCTGGCACGCGCACGGTGCGCAGTTCTCGGTTGGGTACCGGGCTTTGGTCGTAGGCGATGCCGCCCCGGAAAGTCCAGCGGTCATTCCAGCGGTAGTCGAGGCCGATGTTGGCCATCCAGACGTTGTGCCATTGCTCTGGGGTGACATCATCGGCATTGCTGGAGCCAGGAAAACTAATGCGCAGCTCGTCAAAGCGGCTCCATCGAGTCCAGCGCGCACCTAAACTGAGCGCCCACTCGGGGTTGAGTTGATGCCAATAGCCAACATAGACCGACTCGGGCAACTCCAGCTCAGATTGCGCATCGATTTTGCCAGCACCGATGGCGGCCGCTTGAGCGGGGCTTGCACCCGCTGGCGCCTGCAGATCGCGCTCGCCTTTAATGGTGTGCTTAACCGGCGAGCGATAGCTGATACCCAGGCGTTGTGAGACTGTCGGCTGCCAAAGGATGCCAGCATTCCAACCAAAGGACCAGTCATTGCCCTCTAGCTCCACAAAGCCATCGGCCAGGCTCAGAGGCGCCAAATACACCGCGCGGCTGAGTACCACTTCAGCGTATTGGGCACTAACTCCAAAACCAACCGAGAGGGATTCACTCGCCTGCCAGGATACGGAGGGATTAATATCCACGGTTTTGAGCGATGACTCAATACCATGGTAGCGCCCCACCCAACCTGAGTCATATTCGGTTGCCAAACCAAAGGGCGAGGCTATTCCCACACCGAAGGTGATTGAATCATTATAAGGGTATACGAGATAGGTGTTGGGAATGACCGCACTGACGCCACCATCGTCGTCATTGCCTTGGCCTGGAATAGTGGAAAAGCCCACGCCGTTAAACACTCGCTGCGTGGTACCAATGTCTTCGTAGAGGGATTGACTATTAATGGCGCTCAGACCAAATTGCGCTTGCTCACCAAGCAGGGACATGCCCGCAGGGTTAAAGTGCAAGCTTGAGGCATCGTCATGGTTGACTCCGAAGCCGGCAAAGCCGCGCCCCATGCCCACCACGCTGTGTTCAGTGATTTGAAAACCGGCTGATAGAGATGACTCAACGTAAAGTAGCGGCAGTAAAGCCGACACTAACCATGTTCGCCTAACCATACTGACTCCTTTATTGTTATGTTTGGAGTCCCTTTAGATTAGCAGCTAAGCGGCCGTTTGGAAACGTTAGACTCGATCTAGCGTCAAAAAAGTGTACGCAGGCTGAGTGGCCGTGGCTTCATGAAATTCCACCTTAACCTCTTGCCAGCCAGAGCGATCAAACTCAGGGAAAAAGGCATCACCCTCAACCTGCAAGGCCACTTGGGTCAGATAAAGCCGGTCGACCTGGGCAATCAATGCTTGATAAATGGTCGCGCCGCCCACCACCATAATTTCATCAACACCGGACTCTTGAGCCACTTGTTTGGCGATAGCGATGGCTTGTTCAGTGCTTGGCGCGACGACCACACCTTCTGCCTGCCAATCTTGTTGGCCCGTGACCACAATGGTGGTGCGCCCGGGCAGCGCTTTACCAATAGAGTCGAAGGTTTTGCGGCCCATAATCATGGGCTTGCCCATGGTGGTTTTCTTAAAAAATTGCAGATCGGCCGGCAAGTGCCAAGGCAGTGTATTGTTAATCCCAATGACTTGGTCATTAGCCATCGCGACGATAATGGATAAACGGCACATTACACAGCCACCGGCGCTGAAATATGTGGGTGCGGCTCGTAGCCCTCTAACTCAAAATCGTCAAAATGATAATCATAAATCGATTCTGGCTTACGCTTAATGTGCAGGGTTGGCAAGGCTTTGGGCGCGCGCGCGCACTGGGTTCGCACTTGTTCCAAATGATTGGAATAAATGTGCGAATCACCAGTGGTGATAATAATGTCTCCCACTCCAAGGCCCGCCTGTTGAGCCAACATATGGGTCAACAGGGCCAGGCTCGCTGTGTTGTAGGGCAAGCCTAAAAACGAGTCTGAGCTGCGAATATAAAGTTGAGCAGAGAGGCGTTCATTAGCGACATAAAATTGGTACAAGAGGTGACAAGGCGGAAGTGCCATGCGGCCCGCCTCGACATTCGCCTGGGGGCTTTGGGTTTCATCGGGGAGGTACTCTACATTCCAACCATGAAACAAAATTCGACGACTATTGGGATTGTTCTTCAAGCAATGCATCACGTAGTCAATCTGGTTGATGGTCTCGCCGCTTTTGGTGGGCCAGGCTGTCCATTGCTTACCATAGATCGGGCCAAGCTCGCCGCTCTCCGTCGCCCATTCATTCCAGATGCTGACGCCATTATCATTAAGCCACTGGGTATTGGTATCGCCGTTTAAAAACCACAGCAGTTCATTAACGATACTTTTAAAGTGCAGTTTTTTAGTGGTGAGCAAGGGAAAACCTTCGGATAAATCGTGGCGAAATTGCCGGCCGAATACCGAGAGTGTCCCGGTACCAGTACGATCGCCCTTTTGGGTACCGTTTTCCATAATGTCAGTTAGCAAATCGAGGTATTTTTGCATAGTAATTACTTCTTATTTTTAATGGAAACAGGGCTAGTATCGCGATAGTAAGCCCAAACAAAGACCAGCATCCCCACCAAAATCATTGGGATGCAAAGCTGCTGCCCTCGAGTTAACTCAATCCCTAACCAAAACTGCGGCTCGAGATGCCGATCGGGCTGGCGCACATACTCCACCAGGAAGCGGAAGAAACCGTAGCACACCACAAACAAAGCCGAGGTGGCGAGCGGTGGGCGGCGCTTGGCCGAATACCAGTAAATGATCACAAACAGAACCAACCCCTCTAGAAAGGCCTGATACAACTGCGATGGATGCCTGGGAAGCTGATCAATGGCCTTAGGAAAGACCATACCCCAAGGCACATCGGTAACGCGACCATAAAGCTCTTGACCAATAAAGTTACCCATTCGACCCAGCCCCAAACCAATTGGCACCATGGGCGCAGTGAAATCCATCATTTTTGAAAAGGTGGTGCCGACTTTTTTCGCGTATAACCAAACCGCCACAATCACCCCAATCAAGCCGCCATGAAAAGCCATGCCGCCATCCCAAATTTTAAACAACCACACGGGGCTATTTAGAAACTGCTGGAAGTCGTAAAAGAACACGTAACCCAAACGCCCACCAATGACCACGCCCAGCGCACAATAAACAATCAAATCTTCAATTTGGCTTTTATTGATTGGGCTGTGAGCTTGCTTCACTCGGCGCGTTGCCACAAACCAAGCCGCTAAAAACCCCAGCAAGTAGGTGATGCCGTACCAATGCACCTTGAGGGGCCCGATGGCGATGGCCACGGGGTTGATATCGGGATGAGTTAGCATAATTCGCCTCTTCTACGGGAAGCGGACATGATAAGTGATGAACTCATACAGAACAAGCTATGCTATGATCGCGTTCGAATTCTTCAATGCCCCGTAGCTATGTGTTTAATTTTATTTTCTTTTGAGCCCAAAACCGACACACCACTGATTTTAGCCGCTAACCGCGATGAATTTTTCGATAGACCAACACGGCCAGCCCAATTTTGGCCAGAGCACCCCCATGTGCTGGCCGGCAAAGATTTAACAGCGGGTGGCACCTGGCTTGGCATGACTCGAAGCGGGCGCTTTGCAGCCATTACCAATGTCCGCGAACCCAATGTGGCAGTAGAAAACCCCTTGTCACGTGGTTTGCTAACGCTGAATTATTTAACTGGAAACATGGCACCACAGGCTTACCTTGAAAGCATTAGCCCCGAGCAAGAGCGCTACCCTGGTTTTAATTTGCTGGTTGGAGAATTTACCCAGAAAAACTCAGCACTCTATTACTTCAGCAATCGCAAGGGAGAGATCGAGTCGTTAAGTCCAGGCACTTATGGGTTAAGCAACCACTTGCTCAACACACCTTGGCCCAAGGTCAAATCGGGCACCTCTCACCTACGACAAATAGCCGACCCGCTCGATCACGGCCAGCTCCGCCAAATCATTGAAAACCCAACCCTTGCGGACGATGAAGACCTACCCAAAACAGGCGTCAGTTATGAACGTGAAAAAATGCTTTCGGCCTCGTTTATCATTTCGCCAGATTACGGCACCCGCTGCTCAAGCGTGATCACGATCAATGCGGGTGAAGTCGCCTTTAGCGAACAGGGCTACCATCCAAGCCAAAATGGACGGCCCGCACGCGAAGGCGAACCGAGCTACATTCAATACCCAATGGAAAGCTAACCCAAAGATCTTGGACGAGACTGCACACCCAAATCACTGAGCATTTGATTCACACACTGAGTGATGGCTCGGGCATCCGTAAGTTGCATGACCTGCCCCAAGAGCAAGCGCGCTTGAGTCATGGTGACCGCGCGAATCACGGATTTAACCTTGGGCAAGTTGGTAGCATTCATAGAAAGCGCATCAAAACCCATCCCCATTAATAAAATGGCCGCACCTGGGTCACCCGCCAACTCACCACAAATACTCACGGGCGTTTGCTGGCGATGCGCTGCTGTCACCACCTGCTGCAGTGCTTGCAATACCGCCGGATGGAAAGAATGATACAGGTCGGCCACTTGGGCATTATTGCGGTCAACCGCTAGTAGATATTGCGTTAAATCATTACTTCCCACCGAAAGAAAATCAGCTCGGCGAGCCAACTCATCGGCCTGGTAGACGGCAGAGGGCACCTCAACCATAACACCAACAGGCGGGGCCGCCACTTGAAAACCCTCTTCCAATAGCTCTTCGCGCGCTCTCACTACCAAGGCTTTGGCATCTTCATACTCCGGAATCGAAGATATCATGGGCAACATAATGCGCAGATTATCGAGCCCTTCTGAGGCTTTCATCATCGCCCGAACTTGGGCGAGGAAAATCTCTGGATGATCGAGTGTGACCCGAATACCTCTCCAACCCAGAAACGGGTTCTCTTCTTCGATAGGGAAATAGCTCAGGGCTTTATCGCCGCCCACGTCTAGGGTACGCATAGTCACCACATGGGGCGCAAAGGCTAGTAGTTGCTCGCGATAAATCTTGCGCTGTTCTTCTTCGGTTGGGAATCGATCACGCAATAAGAACGGCACTTCGGTACGATACAGCCCTACACCTTCGGCACCCCTTTCAAGAGAGCGCGCCACATCCGCCATCAAACCCGTATTGACCCACATGGACAGACGATGCCCATCCAAAGTTTCACAAGGCAAATCGCGGATGGAATCATAAGCCTGAACCAGAGCCAAATCTTCATCGATCAACAGCTCATATTCAGACAACAGATCTTCACTGGGGTCAGTATAGACATTGCCGCGGTAACCGTCGACGATCATGCTGCGGCCATCGAGCTGAGTAAATGGCAAGTCAACCGCACCCATTACCGTGGGAATGCCCATGGCGCGAGCCAAAATAGCCACATGAGAGTTACTTGAACCTCTCACCGACACGAGGCCCACTAATTTATCTTTCGGCACCTCACCCAGCATCGAGGCCGTCAGCTCTTCGCCAATGACAATGGTTTGATCAGGAAATACCTTGGGCTGTGGATTGGCTGACTGGAGATAACTGAGCACTCGTCGCCCCAGGTCTCGAACATCGGCTGCGCGCTCACGCAAGTAAGGGTCGTGCATGCTGCTAAAGGTTTGTGCATGGCGCAAAATAACCTGGCTCCAAGCGTAGGCCGCCACAATTTTTTGCTTAATGCGATCGGTTACTTCTTTGACCAAGGAATCATCATCAAGCATCGCTATATAGGCATCAAATAAGGCTTGCTCTTGCTGATTGAGACGATCTTTGAGCTTGGCGCTCAGAGCTTTAATGTCATTGCGGACTTCAGAAATCGATTGAGAAAACTGTTCCAACTCGTGATCAATATTTTTACACTGCTGATACGGCACACTTGCCAAATCAGCCTCTGGCGCAACCACCAAGGCCTGGCCAATAGCCACACCAGGCGCACCCACCACCCCCACAAACTTGGCATCGGTTGTTTGCGAGTTATTAAAGTCCCGCAACCCTCCTGTGGCTTCAGCATGGGCAATCACGCCAGATAACTGGGCCGACAAGGTGATTAGAAGTGCTTCTTCACTTTCATCAAATTTGCGCTGTTCGTGTTGCTGCACAATAAGTACACCCAGCACTTCACGATGATGAATGATAGGAACACCCAGAAAGGCGCGGTAGCGCTCTTCACCAGTTTCAGGGAAATATCGAAAGGAGGGGTGCTGCTCGGCATTGTCCAGATTTACTGGCTCACCCCGGTTGGCCACATAACCAACCAAGCCTTCATTTTTAGCCATTTTGACCTGGCCAACTGCACATTGATTCAGACCTTCCGTTGCCCTTAAGACATAATTTAATTGTTTATCACGTAAATAAATCGAACAGACTTGGGTATTCATACTGACCCGAGTCTTGGTCACAATGATATTCATAGCGGACTGTAAACTGTCCGCCGAATTGACTTCTTGTACAATCGAGCGCAATAAACTCAGCATAGGTTGCCTACAGGCCAGCTTTGTAGAAGGAAGACTCCAACTGACTGTGCACCGGAGCCAATTCTTTCAGTGCCTTGCGATACACATCTCGCTTGAAAGACACTACTTTATTGAGTGGGTACCAATAGCTAACCCACTGCCAATCATCAAATTCCGCAGGCTTAACCGCGTTTAAATTGATGGTTTCATCATCACGGCATAACTTCAAAAGGTACCACTTTTGCTTCTGGCCAACACAGACTGGAGATTGATGCTGCCTGACCAAACGCTTGGGTAAGCGATAGCGTAACCAACCGCGAGTACTGGCCATAATCTCAACATCTTTGGAACGTAGGCCCACTTCCTCAAACAATTCACGAAACATGGCATCTTCGGGGTTTTCATTTTCTTGAATACCACCTTGCGGAAACTGCCAAGCATCGACACCGCCCACTCTTCTAGCCCACAATAACTGGCCACGGTCATTGCTAAGCATGATGCCCACATTGGGACGAAAACCATCTGAATCAATCATTGTCAGCACCTTATGGATAAGTCTACATACATCGTCCATTTCGCAGCGCAGCAATTTCTTTGCCACTTTTTTCTCATTGTTTCACAAAAACGGGCCGTTCAGCAACGATAACTTTAGCGACACACTTAAGCAAAGAAATTTGTGCAATGCACACAATCCGTATATGATCTATGGCCAAACATTTTGCAGGTAGCCAATGCCCATCTCTAGCTCTTCTCAACCTCTTGCCATTTTTGATCTAGACAATACCTTAATTGCAGGAGACAGCGACCATGCCTGGGGGAATTTCTTGGTGTCAAAAGGTAAGGTTGACCCGAGCTACTACCAAGCGCGCAACGATCAGTTCTACAGAGATTATCAGCAGGCACAACTCAATATCCATGAGTACCTACAATTTGTTAGTGAACCATTGATATCGATGACACCAGAGGAACTTGAAACACTTCAAGCCGAATTTCTACAAGACATCATTCGGCCTTTATATCTATCAAAAGCCCAAGATCTTTTGGCGCAACATAGAGACAATGGCGACTACTTGCTCATTATCACAGCCACAAACAGTATTGTCGCCGGCCCCATCGCTCAGGACTTAGGCGTTGATGAGTTTTTAGCAACGGAATTAGAGCGACGCGAAGGGCGCATTACAGGCAAGATCAAGGGCACTCCCTGTTACCAGGATGGAAAAGTGCTACGGCTTCAGCAGTGGCTTAAAAAACACCAATATCAACCCGGCACCATGCACTTTTACAGCGATTCAATCAATGATCGGCCCTTGCTTGAGTATGTGGATTTTCCGGTAGTGGTTGATGGCGATGAGGCCTTGGTGGCTCATGCTAAGCGTTATCGCTGGCCACTGATGTCGCTACGCGCCTGATTTACCTGGGTAGGTCGTCACTCGATTACGGCCACCTGCTTTTGATTCATACAAACATTGGTCAGCGCCATCGAGCCAGGCAGCGGCGTCCTCAAAACCCTGGCCCACCTCGGCAACACCCAGGCTAATAGTCACGTTAAAACGATGACCTTCATGATCAATTTGCAACGCCGCCACTTTTTTGCGAATTCTCTCAGCCAAGATGGTTGCCGAATCCAGTTGGGTATGAGGCAGGAGGATCACATATTCTTCTCCGCCATAGCGTCCACAAACATCGACTTTCCTCACCGTTTTAGTGACGACACTGGCCGCCTGGCGGATCACCTCATCTCCGGTTAAATGGCCGTAGGTATCATTCACCTTCTTAAAGTGATCGATATCAAAGATAATCAAGGAGGCGCCTTCGCCATAGCGATCATAACGCTCGAAAGCCTTTTCCTGCATGTCTTCCCAGGATTTGCGATTCAACAAACCCGTCAATCCATCCACTTTGCTCATGACCTCAAGCTTTTTATTGAGGGTTTCAAGCTGTTTGCGGCTGACCGCCTGCTCAGTCACATCGTACAAAATAATGCAAATGGAATCGATTTCACCTTTCAGGTTTTGAATGGGGACTAAAGTGGAGTTTTGGTACATAAACTCGGCCGCACCCGTAATGGGGCGGTAGTTTTCAAAACGAAACAAATAGGGGCGCTGCTCCCAAGTCGTAAACGCTGAGTTCTTGAGAATGTACACCGTCTGGGCTTTTCGACGAAACCACTCTTCATCCACTTCTGGAAACACTTCAAATAGGTTTTGATTAATTACTTCCTCGGGGCCTAACGCACTGTGATTTTGCATAAAGCTATTCCAAAGCTTAATATTGAAATTCTTATCGAGCACCACTAGGCCAACATCAAGGCTATGGACAACGTCCATCAACCAACGAAGATCAGCAAGTAAGTTCGAATTTGTGCTCATAGGCCTTCATTATATTTAATCTAGCAAATAGTTTAACTTGTCAAAAACTCGCCCAAGCGACTTCTCTGCAATCACCATTAATAAATCACACTGTATATTATAGGCCTCAACCTGGTAATTGACCTCAATCACCAGCGCTTTATTCCAGCGCACATTGTCAGAGGACAACAAATGAGTTAAGGACTGGTGTTGTCCCAAAATCGCAGGAGGGCCAAAACTGAACTCAATGTTGAGCTGCTCGGCAATACCTCGAAGCAGAGCCCCCACCAAAATATTGGCAGAATCGACCAGCAGCTCCCTCTGGTTGCCCTCGTCAAGCTCCCCGTGATACCCCAAAAGCTTTGCCAAATCAACAAAACTGGTATCGTTGAATAGCAAAATCGACTCACCAGAGATACCGCCACCAATAAATCCCTGACAGACACCTGAAACATTCTCCCCTTCCACCGCCTGCACCGCCATCGCGATGTCCGTTGGGGAGAGTATCTCAACATGCGGAATAGACAAAATCACAAATGCATTCAACAACCTAGCAAGGTGATCTCCTGCCTGACCCATTGCTACATTGCTGATCTCTTGCAAACAGTCACGTTGATCTTCACTCAATATCAGCGCTTGCATATGTGATAAGTGCCTACGAATTAAATGCCATACGTTTATAGTAGACCAAGATAGATCAGCTTGCCGACCTTTTAAGGAGAGCTTTGACGCCATCCATAAAAAAGGCGAACCAATTTACATTGATTCGCCTTTTAACTGCATTAACAAAACACCTTATTGGGATATGTCAGGTTGTATGCTGTTTAGATAGCGGAAAAAATCGCTCTTGGGATCGATCACCATCATACCTGGCTCATCACCTTCGGCAAACGCCTTTTGATATGCTTGCAAGCTTCGAACAAAAGAGTAGAACTCTGGATTTTTATTGTGAACCTCGGCATAAATAGCTGCAGCCTTAGCATCACCCTCACCCTCAATAACCTGCTTTTGCCGATAGGCATCAGCCAGTATCACCGCGACCTGCCGATCCGCTTCGGCGCGAGTGCCCTCCGCCAATTCTTTACCTTGGGAGCGGTATTCTTGAGCTTCCAATTCCCGAGCAGAGACCATTCTCTCAATAACAGAGCCTCGGACGTCAACAGGTAAGTCAATGCGCTTTACACGAACATCTATCAACTCAACCCCCAAACCCTCGCGCAAGCTATCTCTCACTTCATCAACCACCGCTTCCATCAACTTATCGCGCTCGCCTGGGCTGACCGCCGCAACAATAGGCGCCTTGACTTGCAAGGTCAACAACTCTTCCTTACTCACCATTTCGACCAACTTACCATCTATTGGTGAAGTCACTTGAATAGTCTTATCGGTTTTGATTTCAGCAATCAAATCACCTATCTTAAGGTCATCACCTCTTTGTTTATTCCAAACAATTTGAAAATCTTGAGCATTCAGCTCAAACAGCTCAGGAACTTCTATGTCGACTCGACCACCCGATACCACTTGGTATAAGGTTCGCCGGCCTACTTCATTACCCAAGCGACCATTGATTCGCTTAAGAATCAAATCCCTAGCTCGATCTAAATTACCTTCATCAGTACTTTCATAGTACTGTTGAATGTCAGAAATTTGCCATTTCACAAAAGCATCGACATCCAACCTTTTGTTGTTGATGGTTTGAAAACTCTTCGTAGGGGCATCAAGGGTCATGATCCGACCATCGAACTGACGCACCTCATCAATAAAGGGAACCTTAATATTCAAACCCGGCTCAGGAAGATCAATGATTCGACCAAACCGCAACACAACCGCTTTGTTATACACAGGCACAACATAAATTGTTGCATTCAACACCAACACAACCAAAATCAAAAACACGCCCACAAACATAGACCTAGGACTCATTAGTTGTCTCCCCTTGATTGACGAGATGGAGCTTGCTCTGACCGAGATCGATTCGTGTTGGAGCGAGATACACTGCTTTCTTTTGTTTCATTAACCGAGTCAGTAATGGTTAACGACTTTGATGAGGTCTGCATCATTTTATCGAGCGGCAAATACATCAAGCTATTGTTTTGCTCAACGTCCATCAAGACCTTGGGAGTATTGGCCAGCACCGCTTGAACGGCGTCGATGTACAAACGCTCCCTCACAACCTTCGGCGCGCGTTCATATTCAATCAATAGCTTTTCAAAACGCACCGCCTCACCTTGTGCCGCTGTAACCACCTGAGCTTGGTAACCCTTGGCACCGGCCTCAATCTTTTTAGCTTGACCTCGAGCCTCAGGGATCACTTTATTTTCATATTGCGTTGCTTCGTTTTGCAGCTGCGCAAATTGTTCTTTAGCTCGAATCACCTCGTCAAACGCCTCCTGAGCGGCACCACTTGGCAACTTACCCTCCTGGATATCGACACTCTCAACCTTTAGCCCGGTTTTATACTTCTCCAAATACTGCTGTAACCGCGAGGAAACCTCATCAGCCATTTTTTGACGTCCGCCAGAGAGCGCATCATTGATATTTGTAGAACCCAGCGCATGCCTGAGCGCACTTTCTGCAGAGTGTTGTAAGGTGATATCAGGCTCACTGATCGACAACCAATAATCTTGTAAATTGTTAATACGGTACTGAATCGTGACTGGCAACTCGACAATACTCTCATCTTGAGTCAACATGAGTTCGCCACTACCGACTTGATAGGTTCGCACAGACTTCACATCAACGATCTTGACCTCATCAATAATCAAAGGGCGCCAATGAAGGCCTGGCCCTTCTATACTCTCGAATTTACCAAATCTGAGCACCACGGCCTGCTCCTTAGCGCTCACCGTGTAAAACCCGGCGACAACATAGATTCCAACTATGACCAGCAACACCACCCCCACAATGGCCCCCGAGAAACCACCTCCCGTTGAACCACCACTGGAGCCACCCGAACCACCGAAAAAGCGGTTGATCTTCTCCTGCATCTTTCGCAGCGCCTCATCTAAATTAGGCGGGCCATCATTGTTATTAGGGCGACGGTTGCCACCATTGCCCCAAGGATCCTGCGAGTTGTTATTGTCACCAGGCTCATTCCAAGCCATATTCTTTCTCCACCAATAAAGTTTGGGTAAGGATTCTAGCAAGCTAGATCTAACAGGGAAAGCCTAAGCCAAACCCAGATTGCTCTCGTTGATACGCTCACGCGCAATGATCTGTTCAAAGTCGTGCCTAGGCAGTTTAATTTCAAGGCAGCTCGCCCCCTGATCATTGTATTTTTCGCTTAACACGGCTTGCTTTTCATAAAAAGTGGCAATGAGCCTAGTATGACCTGGAGGCACCGTCAAAGTGACATGCAATATTTCGCCACCTAAACGTTCAGTGATAGCCTCCAGCAATAAATCCACTCCTGCACCGGTCATCGCCGACAGCCATACCGCTACCGGTTGTCCATGCTCATCTCGATCAATTCGAGGAGGCTTTTCAAGTCGATCAATTTTGTTGAACACATTGAGAACAGGGCGATCAGAAGCACCGATTTCATTGAGCACCTCAAGCACCTGTTCGATATTATGATCACGCTCTTCACTGATGGTATCAATCACATGCAATAACAAGTCGGCGTGAGTAGCCTCCTCTAAGGTAGCCCGAAATGCCTCAACCAAGCGATGCGGCAGATGACTGATAAAGCCTACTGTATCAGCAATGATAACGCCCCCTTTGCCCGGCAGCTCAATGCGCCTCATGGTAGGGTCAAGCGTGGCAAACAGCTGATCTTCAGCGTAAACACTCGCACTTGAGAGCTTGTTGAACAAAGTCGATTTGCCTGCATTGGTATAACCCACCAGAGACACCGTGGGGATCTCGGCCCGCAGCCTAGCCCGACGACCTTGATCACGCTGTTTGCGCACTTTCTCTAAACGTTTTTGAATGGCCTTGATGCGCTCTCTGAGCAAACGCCTATCCGTCTCAAGCTGCGTTTCACCCGGGCCACGTAAACCTATACCGCCTTTTTGTCGCTCCAAGTGAGTCCAACCCCGAATCAAGCGTGTGGACATATGCTGCAACTGGGCCAACTCCACCTGGAGCTTACCTTCATGTGTTCGCGCCCTTTGGGCAAAAATATCTAAAATTAAACCCGTTCGATCCAGCACTCGACACTCTAGCGCCTTTTCTAAATTCCGCTCTTGGCTGGGGGTCAATGTGTGATTAAAAATGGCAAGCTGGAGTTCATGCTCTTTCACTTGCTCACGCAACTCTTCAAGTTTGCCAGATCCCACTAACCAAGTCGCGTGAGGAGAGGCTCTTTTTGCGTAAACATAAGCCACAGGATCACCTCCTGCGGATAGCACGAGCTCCTCAAACTCACGAGGGTCGTGATTGACTAGGCCATTTGAGAACTCAACGTGAACCAGCAAGGCCAGTTCACCTGAGTCAGGACGATCAAAAAACAATGCGCTTGCCTAACTATTATTCCTCAGCGTCAGCCTCGGGGTTGGTTGCAGGCACACGCACAGGACGAGCAGGCACGACTGTAGAAACGGCATGCTTATAAACCATTTGACTGACTGTGTTTTTCAACAAAATCACAAATTGGTCAAACGACTCAACTTGCCCTTGCAACTTAATGCCATTAACTAAATAAATGGAGACAGGAACTCGCTCTTTTCTGAGCACGTTTAGGTAAGGGTCTTGTAGGCTATGCCCTTTTGACATGGTTTTTCTCCTTAATAAGAAACGCTTGAATGACAAGCAAAAAAATAATATGAGAACGACAGTTTACAGCAAATCCAGGCAGACTCTAAATAACTTTAGGATACCTTGATCTTATATGGACTTTAAAGGCAAATAGTTCAAGGTTTCTGTCGTGATTTTTGATATTTTTTTAACTTTATCTTCGTTTTCAAGGTTTTTTGATGATTTTTCGGACAGCTCACGAACAAGCATCTTAACATCAGGCCATTTTCTTAACCAGGTTAGCTGGCGCTTAGCCAACTGGCGGGTAGCCACGATCGCTCGCTCTACCGCCTCATCTTGGGTGCATTCTCCCGCCAAACATTGCCACATTTGACGATAACCCACAGATCGAATAGCTGGCAAATCGATATGCAGATCACCCCTGTCAAAAAGAGCTTGCACTTCCTCGGCAAAACCTTGCTCCATCATTAAAGCAAAACGCTGAGCAATACGTTGATGCAAATTCGCTCGGTCATCAGGCCACAAGGCCACTTGCGCAACCTGACACCGCTCGGCCAACCAACTGGCCTGAGCTTGCTCCTGGCGCCACTGAGTCATCGTCTTGCCGCTCTGACGATAGACCTCCAATGCTCGACCGATACGCTGAGAGTGATTGGGGTGAAGTGTAGAGGCGTACTCTGGGTCTACCTCGGCCAATAGGCGATGCATATGCGGCCAACCCAACTCCTTGGCCTCTTGCATTAACACCAATCGGATGCCTGGATCTGTCGCCGGCATAGCCGCCATGCCTTGATAAAGACTGTGAAAATACATATGCGTACCGCCCACTAGAACAGGGATGCGGTCATTGCGGATACTCTCCGTGATCGCGAGTTTGGCATCACTCATAAATTCCGCAACACTGTAGGCATGGGATGGATCGCAAATATCGATGAGTTGGTGCGGCGCTTTAGCTAATTCTTCAGCGGAAGGCTTGGCCGTACCCACATCCATACCTCGATAGACCATGGCTGAATCGACACTAATGATATCGATGGGTAGCTTTTCTGACAGAGCAATCGCCAGGTCAGTTTTGCCAACGGCGGTTGGCCCCATAATAAAAACCACAAGAGGCCGTTCAGCCGCAACCATCGATTGAGGACGCATCGTTAATTAACCGCTAGCGCCTGCTCGGTGTTCTGGGGAATATAGGTAATCAAGTCACTTGAACCAATGAGAAAATCCGCGGTACTGAGATTACAAGCCATTGGGACATTCCAAACGACGGCCAAACGCATCAGCGCTTTCACATCGCTGTCGTGTCCTTGGGTGAGCAACGGATCCCAGAAGAAGACCAAATAATCTAGCCTAGCTTCGGCGATCAACGCCCCAATTTGTTGATCGCCACCTAAAGGACCACTCTTGAGGCAAGTCACATCTAGCCCCAACATGTCTTTTAGTAAGCCCCCTGTCGTGCCCGTCGCATAAATCGTTAGCTGACGCAACTTATGTTGCCAACGATCGGCCCACGCAATGAGTTCTGGCTTTTTTTTATCATGGGCTACCAAAGCGATAGTCTTTGATTCAGCGTCCAGTTGGCTCATGCTTTTACTCCACAGATTGACGACCGTTTAGACGTCATTAGAATGAAACAGCCGCTATAGTAGACGTTATTTGTTACAAATCAAACGTCTAAAAAGCAAAAACGCGTCTTCATAACGATTTATTATAAAAGTTTTGATTTGCCGATCATTTAATTATTGGTATTTTGTTATCGCTGTATCACAAAGTTATTAAAGAACAGATCCATGACTCCTTGTTCACCATTTTCTTCTTGAATTAATTCTTGAATTCCGGCTAACGCTGTTTGGCGTAAAAATTCTTTTCCCGCCTGCGTGTCAATATCTTCATCTCTTTGCTTACTTAACAACATCACCAAGTGATGCCTAATCAGTGGCATATGATGACGCACGGCATTGCCAGCAACAGTATCTTTCACCCTCAAAGAAATTTCAACTTTAAGATACTTGAGCTTGCCTTGACCACCATAATTCACTACAAAGGCGGGCTTTAAAGGAATGTAGATCGGACGATCTAAAACAGCAGGATCAACGTTATCTCCCTCTTCTTGTGACCAAGCAAACGCTGTCAATAAACATAGAACTAGGGCAACAGTAACACGATAAATCAACGCAGATTCCTCAATAATCGTTTCTCTCACAATAAGTATAGAAGGCATTTGCAAGAATGCGGGAGAGGATGTATTCTGCGAAAGACTTTAGTTAAGCAAGAATTTAGAAATTTATGCCAATACCTTCGAGCCGTTTAACTTTTCTTGGAATATTTCTTCTTTGCTGCATCGCTATGTTATCTGCCCTGTACATGCAGTATTTCGCCGATCTTGAGCCTTGCCGCTTGTGTATCGTTCAACGTGTTTTTGTGATTGGCACTGGCTTGTTTGCTCTGCTCGCGTTTCTCCACAATCCTAAAAACATTGGCAAAAAAATCTATAGTGTTCTTGCTCTCATTATGTCTGGACTCGGCGGATTCTATGCATACACACACGTTGCACTCCAACAAGCAGCACTAAAAGGAGAGGCCACGACCTCATGTGGGGTTCCGGTGGAATATGCTTTTGAACATTTTCCCTTGTTTGAAGCGTTAGAGATGTTTTTTGATCCTTCAAAGAGCTGCTCAATCATTGACGCCGAATTTCTTGGATTGAGCATACCG
The DNA here is from genome assembly GCA_964226685.1 of Polaribacter sp. Classification (GTDB taxonomy): domain Bacteria; phylum Pseudomonadota; class Gammaproteobacteria; order Pseudomonadales; family Cellvibrionaceae; genus CAXQRU01. The sequence goes on from CAXQRU010000141.1 coordinate 17,635, forward strand.
GGTTGGACGCTAGTACTTTTTGTGGGCCTAAGTCTTTTACTGCTCTGGCAAATCGTGCGAAAAAATTAATCGCACGACAACTTTTGCGCGCCCCCAAAGAGGGTAAGAAGCCACCCAATTAAAATCGGCGAAGTTTCACTCTAACCAAACTTAAGGAACCTCTGATCAAGTAAAATTGACAACAAGTGCTTGATTCCAATCTCAGTTTGACCTATCTTGACTAAACCAGTGAGATTCGGAGAAAACCATGTTAGACAATTGTCAATCCGCAAAAGAACGATGGGGCGGCGTCCATTCAATCATTGACCGCTGGCTTCAGGAACGTCAAGAAATGTTGGTAGAATATTGCGCACTCTCCGACGTCGGGCCATTTGATGACACCAACCCTGAGCATGGTGAACGAGTGAAACGTCTGTGCCAAATTATGATGGATTATGTTTCAGCAGGCCACTTTGAAATCTATGATCAACTGATCAAAGAAGGGCGTGAGTTCGAAGATGATGAAGGCTTAACGACGGCTAACGAATTGTATAAAATCATCGATCCCACGACTGAAATTTTATTGGACTTCAACGACAAATATGAAGCCATTGACGACCTCTCTTCTCTCAGTGAGGACCTATCAACAGTGGGCCAAGCTCTCGCTACTCGCTTTGAATCTGAGGATAAGATGATCGCTGTCCTACACGATGCTCACAAAGACTTGGTTGCCTAAGTTAAGTCATAAGCACTTACTTGAAAAACCCACCAAAATGCTCACATCTTGGTGGGTTGCTTGTCAAGGACTAGCATCTGTTTAGAGGAGAGTTAGGCTTAGATGCAACTGGCAAATTTTCTCCAGATAACCGATTTGTCTGACTCGCTGGTGGACTTTCACCCCTCAAAATCTCCACAACGGAATCACTGATGGATGCTTGATCGGAAGCTTGATCCATATCGATGGCGGCCGGCTTTTGATCAAGCTCTTCTGAAAGACTAGACGCTGAACTGCCATCATCTTTTAGCAAAGCGTCTATCACCGACGCACTCAAAGAAATTTCATCAGAAGCTTGGTTGATATCGACTGCAGCCGGCTTTTGATCTGCATCTACTTTGACCGCTGATTTTTTTTTAAAATACTGGATCTCAGTTTGAGGCGTTGCAGTTAAACTCAGCCTATGCTGATGGAAGCCCAACAAAAAGCTATCTACCACTTCTGACTGGTGGAATATTTCAATGGCTCCCTCCAGTGTTTTGCTGGAAGGCTGAGCAATTAGTGCCGACATCCGATCCATTCCAGACGCCCGAAGGAGCTGCCTAGACAAATCAGGTATTGGTTGCCACCGCTGCTGATTAGACTCGACTGGCTGATTTAGCTCAACCGACTGTAAACTCGACCTAGTCGATGAATTGATATTTTTGTCCATATAAACTCCATGTAGTAACAGACGCTGGTAAAAGTTAGACAGGTCAAGCCCATCAAAGCCTTAAGCATTTCAGGCCCCAAAAAGTTTACAAGCCTCGCTGCGATCACACAAGCACTCAAACATCTGTAGAGATACTGAACAAATTTAGGTATCATGCCCTAAATCATCAGCAACCTGATCCACCCTATGAGTCAAATTAAAGTCCGCATTGCCATCAACGATAAACCTAGCTCCACCAACGAACAGGAGAGTTACGTGTACGACTACAAAAGAATTTTTGGCGCCATCGCACTACTCATTGTACTGATCTTTGTACTCAGCATGTGGTATCTCTCGCCCACTCAACCAAGCCTTGCTGAAACCAAAAGCGCTGAAACGCCCACCAAAACTGAAATACTGGCGTTCGAGGCTGAGGCTATTGAGGTGGCGCAAGCGCCTGAGACTTCCGAGACTTCCGAGACTTCCGAGACTTCCGAGACTTCCGAGACTTCCGAGACTGCCGAGACTGCCGAGACTTCCGAGACTGCCGAGACTGCCGAGACTGCCGAGACTGCCGAGACTGCCGAGACTGCCGAGACTGCCGAGACTGCCGAGACTGCC
>CAXQRU010000142.1:0-24929 GCA_964226685.1 Polaribacter sp.
CTACACGACGCTCTTCCGATCTGGCCTTGGCCGCCTTTTTTATTGCCCTTGGATAAGCTCAGAGTACTTGTTATTAAAAAAATGAGCGTAAGTCTCGATAACTCCTAGTAATCCACCATCAATTCTGGGCTACTCCTGGACGGGGCTATCCAACCCTTTTTGGATTGAAGCCTTTAAATCGGCAATCACAGCGATAGATCTAGTGCAGGCGAAGCGCATTGCGAACGAGCTCGCTGGCATTTTGGTAGTCACCTCAACTTGATAGGCAATGTTTAATCTCTCTTAATCGCCCGAAAATCCTTAGCGTCGGGGGAGTAACTGCCCAACACTGAAGCAAATTCTATAGGCAATTGTTCAACCAAGTGTGTGGCTTGAAAGTCAGGCCTCTGATCTAGACAGGTGATCACCAGATGAGGTTTGATTTTAAAATTCCCATGATAGCTTTGGTCTACATCAAGAGCATAGGCCAATAAATCTGGGTCAATTTCGGATATTCGAAACTCGCCTTGGTAGACGTTTTTGCAATTGGCTTCAGATTCGGTATTGATTAGGGTGATCGTCTGCTGTGTGCTCATTGGGCCGTTGCCGTGACGAGTTTGATAGCAGCGAGTCACATAGTAGCAGTCGATGTTATCAATACAAACTTGGGATTGTCTCAATACCTCTAACGCATTTTTGCAGGTGGTGTGGCTGCGGGTAACATGCGGAAATATGCCGTGGCACTGGTCCAGCAAAATACCTTGGCTGCCTTCAAAGATGATATGTTGGTAGCTTGAAGCTATGTCTGCAAAGGTTTTTATTTTAAAAAGTGATTGGCTTTCTTGACAAACATCAATAAATGCTGCTTCGTTAATATTATCGATTTCCTCCATGGCTAACTTTTCAAACTCGCTACCTTTGGCAAGATTCAAATAATAGTGTTTTATTGCCAATAATTTATGTGTAAATGCCCAGGGGTGCATTAAATCCATGGCGTAGAGTGTTATTCCCTGTTCGTGCCTGGCGATGGTGGTACCAAAGCCGACGCCGCAAGATCCGTGCTGCAAAAATGTTTCGCGAGCGCGGTTAAAAGCGATATCGTAAGGCGTGGTGATCATCGCTCTAGGATGAGCATACACTTGTGGTTGGTACTGCCGAATGCGTTGATATTCGGCTAGCATGCCGGGTGGAAATAGAGTGGTGTGTTCCGTGTAATAAGTGGGGACACCCTGCAAGGTGCCCGCACCAAAATGACTAAAGGTGTGTCGAAATCCATCTTTTTCAACGGTGTGGCCCACTTGGTGGCCGCCGCTAAAGCGAACCACCAAACTATTTTCAGGCACTACTCTTGATAGGTGATCGACGGTAACTCCTTTACCGCAATCGCCAAAACCTAAATCGATAACAATAGAGACTTTCATCGTGACTACAGCATTGTTTCAATGCTGCGTTCCTCCTTTTTATTTTCGGCCAAATGATAAATTACCAATTCAGCAATGGTTTTGGAAACCTGAGTGTAATCTTCAATGGTAATGAAGTTTGCACCCAATAGCTCCCGCCATCCTGCCTGTCTCTCGGGTGTTTTTGCCCAAGAATTATGCTCTATGTGCAAGTGGAAAACATGATAACGTTCCTGAGCTTCTTTAATCATTTCCTCAGTGCTGATGGTGCGAGCTTCATCGGCACTGGTTAGGCGACAAATCACATCTCCGGGGATATTTTCAGCACAAGGCTCATCGCCCATGGTAAAAATAAAGCCTTTTTGTTGGCGTTTAGTCCAAGCATCGGTGCGAGTGTGTCTTGCAGCAAATAAATAAGCCAGATTATAAGATTCTTTGTTGTTACCACCGCCACCGCCTTCAAGGTATACCTTGGTCAGCCAGCGATCTAAAAGCTCAGCCGATGATTCAAATTGGCCAACTTGCAGTGGCGCTTGATCATAAACAAAATCACCTAAGCCCATAAATAACACTTGTGGGTCGGCAACGCCTGCCTTTAGCATAGTACCCATTAGTTCAGGTAGGGTTTCTTTTACAATATTTTCAGGCACAAAGCCCATGCTGCCAGTGACATCCAGCCCGACAATAATGGGCACGCTCACGGGGTGATCGACTGAATCCCTTGATTCTCTAACAATCACTTCACGTGGGTCCATTTCTGGGTCGAGTTTGCGCGACTCAAAGATTTCAGCGCGACTTTTTGTAGAGTAACTTTTCTTTCTTGATAGTGCTTTGTAAGCGGTATCAGAGTAGTGACCGTATCCCATTATTCCTCTCCTGTTTGTTCAAATAAGTAATTGTAACGTTGTTGTGCTAGATCGAATTTGATTTCTAAATTTCGTAAATTAACCGAGAGCTCTAAATCTCGCTTAACGTATTCTTTAGCATTAAAATCGCTGGCCAGTACTAAGCTGTCGGCGTGTGCTGGACTGAGATCGAGCATATTGTCTCGCTCCCGTTTTAGCTTTTTAATCTCCAATGCTAAATCTTCCATTTCACGCCGATAGATGAGTTGTGCATCTTCAAAAATAGTGGCGGCACGGTCTTCTCGTATCTGCCGGTTATTGCGCACCAGTGAATCAAAAAATGCGCCTTGATAAGTCCTGTCTTCAGTATTGGCTATTGACATAGCATCCTCCCACTTTCTACCCATTTAATGAAGCAATCCGCTTCCGCTCAAATAGTGGCTTTTAGCCACAAATAGATAGTGGCATAAAGACATTATTAATGCAAGCATATTTTTTCAACACTAGTAATGAATTCTTTAAGCTGGCCATTGATGAGGCCAGTGATCACTGCCCCATCGTAAGAGTTGTTCGATGGATGTTGATGAGCTGATGTTTGCGGGCACCTCCATATAGAGATGTTTAAAGGCTTGAATCAGATTGTCCATTGCTTGGGAGTCATCAAGGGCTGGGGCGTGGTGCTGTTTGCTCAGCTTTTGCCCCAGTTCATTTTTGACCACTGGCACGTGCCCAAATTCTGGGGGCTGGTTGCCCAGTAGCAGGTGCAGGCAGCGTTGGCGCGCGGTGGAGCTGAGTAGGTCGTCTCCGCGAATGATGTGGGTGATTCCCTGGGCGATATCATCGACCACCACGGCGAGCTGATAGGCAATCAGCTGATCCCGGCGTTGAATGATGATGTCCCCGTGTATCTGCTCCATATTCTGGTGTTGCGGGCCTTGGATCAGGTCGTTAAAGTGCTCGGCTTGATATTGCTGCTCTTCAGAGAGCTGATCTATTCGCAGGCGAACGGCGCCTGGTGGTTGCACCTGGCTATCTCGACAGCGACCATCATACACGCCTTTAAGCTCTCGAATTCTGGCTCTTGGGCAGTTGCAGCGGTAGCAGTGGGGCCGGAGCTTGATTAATGCGGCTTGATAATCGGCCAGTCGATCACTCTGAAAGGTGATGGTTTCGGTACTGGTTAGGCCGTGGGCTTTAAGGCTATTGATAATGGCTTGACTGGCGCCGGCAATTTCTCTTGGTGGGTCAATATCTTCGATTCTGAGCAGCCAGATGCCTCGGTTAGCGTGGCAGTCAAGGTAGCTAGCCAGTGCGCTCACAAGGGAGCCTAGGTGCAGTGGGCCGGTGGGCGATGGCGCAAAGCGCCCTCGATAAGCGCGCTTCACGCCCACGGATTAGATTCCGACTTGTTTCTCTTTGATCTCAGCGACGGTTTTACAGTCGATGCAAAGGGTGGCTGTGGGCCTGGCTTCTAATCGGCGAATGCCAATTTCAACGCCGCAGGCTTCACAGTAACCGTAATCGTCTGCTTCGATGCTTTCGATGGTTTTGTCGATCTTTTTAATGAGCTTGCGCTCGCGGTCTCGAGTGCGCAGCTCTAGGCTGAACTCCTCTTCTTGGCTGGCTCGGTCAGCCGGGTCAGGGAAGTTGGCCGCTTCGTCTTTCATGTGACTCATGGTGCGGTCGACTTCTTCCATTAACTCGTTTTTCCAAGCGAGCAGCATGCTTTTGAAGTGTGCTCGTTGGTCAGCATTCATGTACTCTTCACCCTTCTTAACCTTGTAGGGTTTAAAGTCGCTGAGCGTGAGTTTAGCGTTATCTGGCATTAGGTATACCTCGTACTGATATTCAGTAATGATCAAATAGTATAGCGTATTGTTGGCTTTCTGTGCCTAAGGGCAACCGTTGATAAGCGATCGCGCAAATTATCAGATAATTCCCAAGTGCGCCAGTCTTTTGTGGTCTAATTAGGGTTTCTTGGGTCAATTTTGTACATATGCTAATCATACCTAGTTATCAGCCCGCTCGCTTATTAAAACGCTACAAACGTTTTTTGGCTGACATCCGGTTGCCCTCTGGTGAAATTGTCACCGTACATTGCCCCAATACGGGTGCCATGACAGGGTGTGTGATTGAGGGTAGCCCTTGCTGGTTTTCGATGTCTGATAATCCTAAGCGTAAGTACGCCCGCACGCTTGAAATTGTGACCACCGATACGGGGCATTTGGCGGGTATTCATTCAGCCTTAGCGAATCAACTGGTCTATGAAGCGCTTCATGATGGAGTGATTGAGCCATTGTTGGGTTTTGAGCGTTGTGAGAGGGAGGTTCGCTATGGCCAAGAGCGCAGCCGCATTGATTTTCTGCTCTCCTTTCAAGCTCAAAGGTGCTATGTTGAGGTGAAGAATGTGACCTTGGGTTTGGCGAGCGGTATGGGCTTGTTTCCCGATGCCATCAGTACTCGCGGCGCTAAGCACTTACGGGAATTGATGGCCATGGTGGAGGAGGGGCATCGAGCTGTGCTGTTGTATTGTGTTCAGCATACGGGGATTGACCGCGTGTCTCCAGCCGATGATATCGACCCAGTTTATGGGCAGTTACTGCGTGAGGCGATGGCGGTGGGTGTCGAGGTGTTGGCTTATGGGGCGGTGCTCAAACCGAATGAAATCCGGCTTGAGCGGCGCTTGCCTGTGGTACTTAATTAAGTGCTTGCAAAGCCGCAATTCGAGCCTCTAAAGGCGGATGGCTGGCAAATAGCTTAGCCATGCCTTTTAAGCCCCCGCGAATGCCAAAGGCGGTCATGCTGTCTGGCATTGAGCTGTCCATATGAGCCTGTTGCTCGGACTGCAAGCGACGTAGGGCGCCGATCATACTGGCTTTGTCTGCTAGGGTGGCACCGGCATGGTCTGCCCGATATTCTCGCCAGCGTGAAAAGGCCATGACAATCATAGAGGCGAGGATGCCTAAGATAATTTCGGCCACAAATGTGGTGATCCAAAAACCTGGCCCGTGGCCGCGTTCATTTTTGAAGACAGCTTTATCGATGGTGTAGCCGATAATGCGCGCAAAAAACATCACGAAGGTGTTAATTATCCCCTGAATCAAACTCAAGGTGACCATATCGCCATTAGCAATATGGCCGATCTCATGGGCGAGCACCGCGCGCGCCTCATTGCGATCAAAGCGGTGAAGTAGCCCTTGGCTGACGGCGACCAGCGAGGCATTCCTATTCCAGCCGGTGGCAAAAGCATTCGACTCTTGAGCGGGGAAAATGCCGACTTCAGGCATGCCAATACCCGCCTTGTCGGCGAGGTCTTTAACGGTCTCCACCAGCCAGCGCTCCTCTGGCGTCCTGGCTTGCTCAATGATTTGTGTACGGGTGGTCATTTTGGCAATCGTTTTGGATAAAAATAGCGAGATTAGTGAGCCCGCTACGCCAAAAATGGCACAAAAAATCAGCAAGTTTGTTAGGTTGAGCCCGTTGCCATCTAAATAATGCCCAACCCCTAAGATGTTTAGGGTAATGCTGGCTACAACCAAAATGGCGATGTTTGTCAGTAAAAATAAACCTATGCGTAACATACTTAATATGCCTTTGTTAAATAGATATTCTGTTCCTATTAGTGGGTCATCTTTATTGGAATTCAATGGCGAGTGGTATATTGTGAGGACTTTGAATCTACGAGACAGCCATGAATGATCAACAGCTGATAGCCCTCGGCTTAACCGATGCTCATATTGCCAGTGATTGGCCCATCCACAAAGGGTTAGTGCAGCCGTGGTTGCACTTGCGCTCGCAGGCGTTTGATGCGGGCTTTGATATGGTGATTGCCAGTGGTTTTCGCAGTTTTGACCGGCAGCTTGCGATTTGGAATGCGAAGTGCCAAGGCCTGCGCCCGATTTTGGACAGCGATGGTATGCCCTTGGTGGTTGAGAGTTTAGGTGTTTTTGATAAAATTCTAGCTATTTTGCGGTGGTCGGCGTTGCCGGGTGCTTCTCGTCACCACTGGGGCACGGATATCGATATTTATGATGCTAAGGCCGTGAATGCTGACTACCCCCTGCAACTTACGGTGGATGAATATGTGGGAGCTGGCCCCTTTGCCAAGATGACTCAATGGTTAGATCAATGGCTCGCATCGCCGGCGAATCCTGGCTTTTTTAAACCCTACGATCAAGATCGAGGTGGGGTGCATCCAGAACCCTGGCACTTGAGCTACTGGCCGTTGGCGAATCAATACGCTGAACTGTTAACGACCGAAGTTCTTGCCCAGTGTCTGCAGGGCAGTGAGGTTCAGCATTGTGATGTCTTGCTTGAGCGCTTAGATGAGATTTTCCAACGTTTTGTGCAGGTGCCCGTATGAGTCAATGGTTAGGGCTTGAGGAGCTGTGGGGCACCATCAAGGGGGAGGCAACTGCAGCCGCTCGCACTCAACCCGAGTTGTCGAGTTTTTTTCATAGTCATGTGTTAAAACACCAAGATCTGGGTGCGGCCTTGGCCTTTGGTTTGGCCATGCGCTTGGCGAGCCGGCACCTGCCCGCCATTATTTTGCATGAATTGATCGAGAGCGTGATGCAGGCAAAACCCGCTATTGTCGAGGCCGCTGGGCGCGATATTCAGGCTTATTACGAGCGCGATGCAGCCTGTGTGGAATATGTTTCGCCACTGTTGTATTTCAAGGGCTTTCATGCGCTTCAGGGCTATCGTATTGCTCATCAGCTATGGTGTGATCAGCGCAAATTGATGGCCTTATACATCCAAAGTCAGATGGCCTCAGTTCTGGATGTCGATATTCATCCGGCGGCCCAGATTGGCTGGGGCGTTTTTATCGATCATGCTACCGGAGTTGTGATTGGTGAAACCAGTATTATTGAAGATGATGTCTCACTTTTGCATGGCGTGACTTTGGGTGGCTCGGGTTGCGGTGTGCGACATCCTCATGTCGAGGCCGGTGTAACCATCAGTGCAGGTGCTAAACTGTTAGGTAACATACGTATTGGCCATCATACCGTGATTGGTGCGGGTAGTTTGGTCTTGGAATCCATGCCGCCTAATGCCACGGTGGTGGGGGTGCCTGCGAAGGTCGTCAATAAGCCAAAACAAGCTTGAGGTGAGTTGTGAGTGAGTACCAGATTATTTTTCGTGGTGATATTGTTGTAGGGCAAGCCCTCGCCGATGTAAAAGCTCGTGCGAGCCGCATGTTCAAGGTAGAGCCAACCCAGGTCGATAAGTTATTCAACGGCGCTGCTGTGGTACTTAAGCGGGGTTTGACTCAAGATCAGGCCAAGCAATACAAGGATACACTCAAGCAAGCGGGTATGTTGGTCGATGTTAAAGCCGTTAAAGTCGAACAGGAACAACCCTCCGCTCCCGAATTTAAATTGGCACCAACAGGGGCACGTATTGGCCCTAAAGCTCGGGTAGACGCGCCCGATATTCCCACCGACCACATCCAAGTCACTGAGCAAGAAGGCTATTTGCTGACTGATGAAGAGCGTGCACAGCCGGAGGTTGCCCCTGTTGAGCCGGGCGCGTGGTCGCTGGCGGATATCGGCGCTGATCTTCTAGCGGCTTCAGAAAAAATGGCTGAGGTGGAAGCGTTACCTGCTCCCGATTTTGGTTTGGCGGAAGTTGGGGTGCGCTTATCTGAGCCAAAAAAGGTGGTTGAAGCGGCTATTAATACCGATCATTTGCAGTTGGATTAACCTCAATAATGAACAGCTTGCCTTTGTTTTTGGCGTGCAAAAGAACATTTATGCTGTTAATATAGCTTTCCAAGACAAAACAAAAGTAATGGCTCTGGGCGATTACAAATGCTTCAATGGAAATTATTCAATGTTAGAAAAACTTGCCTGTAACAATTGCTCTCAAATGACACCCAGAAATATGCACAATAAATGCGTATATTGTGGGACGGCTTACGAAGAAAAATATCACTTTAATCCCAGCGAAAAAAATGAAAAACTCGCTCAACTAGAAAAAATTAACGAGGAAGATAATGCGCACCTAGAGGCCCGTTATAAAAAAGAAGCAGCGCGAGGAGAGGTTTCAGTTCTGGGTCATATAGGTGATTTTCTCTGGCTGCCGAAAATAACTTAGAAGTTCAGCTCTTAGAGAGTAGGATTTTGGCGGAGGTTGAAGTTCGATTCATCGGGCCGAAAGGAACTCCCGGTGCAGCCTGCGCGACGACCTTGCAAGTGAAGTATCGTTTTAAATTGTTTCCCCTGTAACTAATTGATATTTTTGACTAAATGTTGGTTGGTATTATTTTTATACAAAAACTTCCTTTAATGCATCCAAATCCTACCTTTGGCACGTTTATTGGGTTTAGTTAAAAATTTTGGATTGGTTAAAAATAAGAGTGTCAAATATGTTGTTTTATCGTTGCCTAGCCTTAGGGCTTTTAGTGTTAATTTCCGCTTGTGGTGGCTCAGGAAGTGGTAACTCTAGTGGGAGTAATAATGAGCCTGTGATGACTGAGCCTTTAGGAGAAGTGCTCAATGGTAAGCTGGCCAGTTCGGTCAGTGGTTTGAATTACAGTACCCGAACGCTCTCGGGTATCACTGACGCTGAAGGCGGTTTTACTTATCGTGCAGGAGAGATCGTCACTTTTTCTTTTGGGAAGCACAAAATGGGCGAGACCTTGGGAAAGCCAGAAGTGACTCTCTATGATATTGCTGGTGTGCCGCCTATTACCCATTTCCACGAGGATCTTTATGATCTTTTTGACAATACGGGGTATCGCGCAGTGGTGAATATGGCGGTTTTCCTACACACCTTTGACTACGACAATAACCCGGATAATGGCATTGACATTCGCCCAGAGGTGGTGGAGTTATTTGCACAAAAGCAAGTGAACTTTAGAAAGCAAAATGACGGCAGGGTGATAGATTTTGCAGTAATGAGAGTTCAGCAGCTTTTTGCAGATAGTATGGTGACCAATGCTTTGGTTGAGGCAAATCGATCCATCTTTCCGCATTCTCGTCCGTTAAAAATGGCTAAGTATGCCATGGCTGATTTACATGCGACTTTGGGGCTGGCCTCGCCGCCAAGACTGATGGCGATGCAATCGAGTTCCCCTGAAATCAATCAGGAATACAGTTATGAATACGATGCTAGGGGCAATCTGACTCACTATGCTTATTCCTCTGTCAATTTATCTAGAGACAATGTGCATAGTTACCAGATCAGCAGGGAGTGGGATGCTGCGGGTTATGAAACCCTTGAAGTTGACACATCATATAATAGGGTGGCTGAGCAAGAGTTTGATGAGCATGGGCGTATTATTTATCGTTCGCAAGATGAATTCACTTATACGTATGATTGGGATAATGGGGTCTTTGATACCACGAGAACTCGATCTGGTAAAGTTGTTTGGACAAGATCTTGCCGGTCAAATCGTGAGGGTAATCAGCTAATATATCGTTGTGAAGAAATAGATCAATTTACTGCAGTTACGGTTTATCTCACTGATCTCACTTATACCACTTTTGATCAATTTGGAAATAAAATCCTGGTGGAGTTTGATAAGAATAATGATGGTATTATCGATCAAACATATCGCTATGAGTACGATGATCAGGGCAATATTACCTACTATGAGGAAAAGGACGGCATTGATATCGAGTCTCGTATCCTTTTGCAATACGATGATCGGAGTAATCTAGTAAGCTACGTCATTTACTCCTATGGAGATGTATACAGTGTGGACTATGAGTATGACGAGTTTAATAATAAGGTAGCCACTTATGTTGGGGATTTGTCACGCCACTCTATTTATCACTATGAAAATAATCGCTTAATTCGTGAGGAGTTTTTTGAAAATAATGCCCTAGTTAAGCTTAGGCAGTACGATTATGATGCCAATGGCAATCGGTTATCGATGCAAGAAGATTCCAATATTGATGGTATTTTTGAGCTAGTAACTAGCTATCAATACGATGACAATAATAATCGTATTCGTACTTACGTGGCTAGAAATGGCGAGTTTAGACACGAAATACTTCGCACCTTTAGTCATGAGGCTTCATGGTTTAACGTCTTTCATCATGCAAGATAGTGGACTTTGATTAGGGCAACAACCCCTAAGTCCCACAAAACGTCCGATAACGCTCCGTAAATCCCTGCGGAGCTGGCTCGGAATAATGGCGCCACAGATCAATTTGCTCGTAGGGTTTTTGTAATGCGCAGAGCAATTGATTAAACGGTTCTAAGTTGTTTTCTTTGCTCGCGGCGAGCGCAGCTTCTACCTGATGGTTTCTTGGAATTAACCAGGGGTTATTCTGGCGCATTAGCCTGATGGCTGATTCTGCATTGGGTGTTACTCGTGCTCGCCAACGTTCAAGCCAGTCTTCCAATGGCTTGGTCTGTTTGAAAAGTGCAACCAGCTTATCGGTATTGCCCTCAAGTGCATCACTAAGGTGGTGCCAAGCCAAAGTAAAATCGGCTTCACCTTGTTCCATTAATGTTAACCATTGCTGCAGTAAACTCAGATCATCTTCATTCCAGGAAGTTAGTCCCAATTTAGTCATCAGCTTATTGTGATAATGATATTGGTAGCGAGTAGGATAGTTCTGTAGGCTTTGGGTTGCCAGTTCTATGGCTTGTTCTTGATCCGTATCAATTAACGGTAACAGCGATTCGGCTAGCCGGCTTAAATTCCATTGCCCAATTGCGGGTTGATTAATGTAGGCGTAGCGGCCTTGTTGGTCGATGGAGCTAAACACCGTTTTAGGTTGATAAGTGTCTAAAAAAGCGCAGGGGCCATAATCAATGGTTTCTCCGGCAATACTCATATTGTCGGTATTCATGACGCCGTGAATGAAGCCTAGACTCATCCAGTGAGCAATGAGTTGGGCTTGCTGTTCAATCACTGAGGCCAGTAAGCCTAGGTAATCGTTTGCTTCTGGGTAATGACGATTAATGGCATAGTCTGCGAGGCATTGCAAAAGCTGTGTGTCCCCACGGGCGGCGCAGTATTGAAAACTGCCCACGCGCAAGTGGCTTGCTGCGACGCGAGTCAGCACGGCGCCCGCTTCAGGCGTTTGCCGATAAACCGCATCGCCAGTAGCGGTGACCGCCAGTGTTCGCGTGGTGGCAACGCCCAGGGCATACATGGCTTCACTGATCAAGGCTTCTCGAAGCATGGCGCTGACGGTGGCGCGGCCGTCACCACCTCGCGAAAAAGGCGTGCGACCTGAGCCTTTCAGAGCGATATCCACGGTTTCGGATTCTATAGCGATTTCTCCCAACAATAGCGCACGACCATCACCCAGTTGTGGGTTGTAGTGACCAAATTGATGGCCCGCATACGCTTGGGCAATGGGGCGAGCAGACGCTGGCAGTTGTTGCCCGGAAAAGCATTTGGCTAATGTTTGGTGGTTGGCCTGTTCGATACCAAAGATATCGGCGAGCGGTTGGTTTAAGTACAACAGCGTTGGCGCTGAGCAGTTTTCGGGTTCGCAGTCGACAAAAAGCCCTTCTAGGGTTTCGGCAAAGCTGTGCTCAAATGGTATATCAATCATTGAGTCGAATATGATCTTTTTCGATGGTGATCACTCCCTGTTTGTAGAGGTGGCCAATGGCTTTTTTAAAGGCGCCTTTACTAATGCCGAGTTCTGCGCTGACAAGATCGGGGTCTGATTTATCATGCAGGGTTGAGCGGCCTTGGTTTTTTTGTAAATGGTTCAAAACAATTTTAACGTTTTTGTCTTGTGATTGATAACCGCCGTTGAGCGTGATATTAACTTTGCCATCGGCGCGCACATGTTGAATGAACCCCTGGATGCTTTGGCCAAAGCTCAGTCGCTGAAAGACTTCATTTTTGTTTAACAAACCCCAGTGGCGATGATTGATGATGGCTTTAAAGCCAAGTGGCGTTGAAGAGGCTATGATTAAATCGACCGCTTGATTGCGCTTATAAGTCTCCGGTTTTGGATCTCCCAAAAATTTATCAATTTTCGATGAGGCAACGATGCGATTATCGGCTTTATTGATATACACATGAACCAAGTAAGATTTACCCTGCTCCATTTTTTTGTGTTGCTCTCCAAAGGGCACGAGCAGATCTTTATCTAGCCCCCAATCGAGAAAGGCGCCCACATGACTGACGGCTACAACGGGTAGATAGGCGAATTGCCCCACATGCACCTTGGGTTTTCGAGTGGTAGCAATTAAACGGTCTTCTGAGTCGAGATATAAAAATACTTTAGCGCTGTCGCCTATGTCTAAAGGCGTTTTCATCTCTCGCTTAGGGAGGAGTACTTCGCCTAGATTGTCCGCATCAAGATATACGCCGAAGTCAACTTGTTTGACGACGGATAAGGAATAACTGTGTCCGATGCTGAACATGGTAGGGTACTCTTAATCGATTAATGGTCTGCCAATATACCGTGCCTCTTCAGGCTTGGCAAAATTATTCAGCCGGGTGTCATGCTCTGGCTTAAAACGACTGAGGTGATGAGTAAAAATAGCATGACTAAGGCCTCGGCATAAATAGAGGTTTTAAGTGCGGTTTGTCGTTTGCTGTTGAGCTTGGGAACTAAAGCCAGTTTGTGTCTTGCCGCTAGAGTGAAGATCGAAATCACGATGATTAGTTTGAGTAGAAACATCAATCCGAAATTGCTCGTCCACAAAGCGGTGAAACTGGGTAGCAATTGTATGACTAAGAGTAAGCCGCAAATAATCAAAATGAGGCAGGCAGCAATGGCGATATGGCCAAATCGAGTCATCACTCGTTTTACCTCGTCTAAAGGTTCATTGCAGTACCAAGCAAGTGGCATTAAGCAACCCGCCCACCATGCGGCAATCAGTAAATGCAGGCCGATGAGCACCTGGCCAGCTTGTAGACCTTTGGTGTGCCCCATAAGGCCCGTACCATAGGCAATCAGTCCGCATGCGATACAGAAAAGAGTGATTTTTTTGGAAAGGCGCAGTTTTTTTTCGGCTAGTAAGCCCAGGAATATGGTTAAAAAGCCCAAAAACCATAACAAACAAAAATGACCAAGGCCCTCATCCCACATCATCGACAGGATTCCTGGGTTAAACATATCCATTAGGCCTTCATTGTATGCGTAGCCAGAATAAATAAAAAAATAACAGACGCTGGTTAGACATCCGGCTAGGGCTCCCCATAAAGCATACTTTTGGTAATGCTTAGCAAGAAACCATCGAAAAAATAAGCCTCCAATTGCCGCTGACGCACTGACTAATAACAACACTCTGAAACAGAGGGCGGTTATTAACCAAATATCCATTATGGAGTAATGGTAAAGGAGAAGGTTTTGGCAACCCGATGGCTATCGGCGCCAATGATGGTCCACTCAACCCAATATTTGCCTGGGGGGAGTGAGGGAAGATCATAGGTAAAGCGGGTTTGTTTGTCTTGTGACATGTTAAAGCCGAAATCAACAGGCTCTTTGTTGGGGCCGGTCAGCATCAGCTTGAACAGACGAACAGGCGCGGCGAACACGAGTTCCAATTGCTTAGGTGCAGCAACATTTTGTTGGTGACTAGGGCTGGAATAATGCAGTGTTGAATGGGCGATAGCTGGTGAGGATAAGATCAGCAGCCACGAAAATAGAGTAATCGTAATAACTCGAATGGACATGGCTGCCTCCTCTTAAAATTAGGCCTTTTCGGCTTGGTAACGCTCTAATGAGTCTAATATTTCAGCTTTGGCGGCGTCAACACCTTCCCAGCCTTCAATTTTAACCCATTTGCCTTCTTCTAGGTCTTTGTAGTGTTCGAAGAAGTGAGCAATGCGTTTGAGCATGATTTCTGGAATGTCTTCAATGGAGTTCACGTTATTGTGAAACTGTGTGATCTTTGACACGGGTACAGCAAGGACTTTAGCGTCTTCACCGGATTCATCCGTCATCTTTAATACACCCACAGGGCGACAGCGGATAACTGAACCTGGAGCGAGAGCATAGCGTGTTAGAACCATGACATCCACAGGATCGCCATCGCCACAGAGGGTGTGGGGCACATAGCCATAGTTACAGGGGTAGTGCATGGCGGTTCCCAAAATTCGATCGACGAATAGGGCACCAGAGTCTTTGTCTACTTCGTATTTGATGGGGTCACCATTAAGAGGGATTTCAATGATGACATTAATATCGTTGGGTGCGTCTTTGCCAGCAGGCACGAGATCTAAGTTCATGCGATTACCTAGTTGATGAAAAATAATGCGCGATGGTAACAGGGCTACCGGCTCTGAGCAAGGCCTAGGGGGGCTGGTTGTCAATGTGTTGGCTACAGTAACCAGTGTTTTGATAATAATTTAGGTACTTCGGGCCCCTGGGCTTTTTCAAGTAGGTTTAGCGTTTTATTGAGTAACTTTCCAGCTTGAGACTTGTCATTGGCTGAGCAATACACAGTAGCCGATTTTTTGTAGCTACTGAGCTGGTATTCAACTTCCTTAAGCATTAGTAGCATATCTTCAGCAT
Source organism: Polaribacter sp. (assembly GCA_964226685.1). Classification (GTDB taxonomy): domain Bacteria; phylum Pseudomonadota; class Gammaproteobacteria; order Pseudomonadales; family Cellvibrionaceae; genus CAXQRU01. The sequence continues at coordinate 14,674 of CAXQRU010000142.1, forward strand.
CTCGATAGGCTTGGGAGATATTTTGTGATTGAATATGCTTTAGCCACTCTTCCCGATCGGTTGTGCTAAGTCCAGATCGAATGGTGATGTCGTGGATATTGTTAGCGGTTTTTTGTATGCCTTCAAGCCCTCGGTCTTTGTGTTTGAAACCGATTTGGTAGTTGGTCTCTACAATCGTATTGACTTGGGACATGACATATAAGTGATGGTCTTGAACATAAGCGGTGAAGGCGTCTACCACCGAGCTTTTTTGTGGCTCAAGCTTAGACGGTGAAATGGCTTTGAGTAGCATCAGTGTCATGGAAACAACGCTCGACTGATAGTTGTGACTGCCCATTTGAATCACCGGCATAATATCGTTCAAGCTACGTTTAACGGGCTTAAATTTACGTTTGTAAATGGCGATAATGTTATCCAGAAGGCTAATGAGCTGCCCAAGAGTACTCAGTTCTTTGCCAGAAGAGCCTCTCGGGTAACCAGAGCCATCTAAGTTTTCATGGTGCTCAATCACAGCTCGGCAAACGTCGCTTGGAAAATTCTCGACGCGTTTTAAAATCTGATAACCAATAATCGGGTGCGATTGCATTTGGCGCCATTCTTCAGAGGATAACGATTGCTTTTTGGCAAAAATATCGCGGTCGATATGTAACAGGCCGATATCGTGGACTAGCCCGGCCATAAATCCCTTGTGAATATTGCCAGTGCTGGCTTTTTTCATTGATAGGCAAATCATTGAAAAATAAGCAGAAAGTAGGGATTGCTCATAAACATCAGGCAGTTCTAATTTTAGAACGGTTAGCTTTTGTTGGATGATGTCGTAGTTTCCAAAGGTTTGGCAACAGTGATGCAATAAATCCTCATTACATAACTTTTCATGCAACTCACTTAAAGAGCTATCGTTTTTCGTGAGTTCAACAATATCCTTGTAGAGCGTGTCGGGGTCTACTTGGTTTTCAATAACAATTAAGTTTTCTAAAGGTCTCATCAATTTAAACTTGATGATTTTGGCACAGGTGGCCGAGTCTAAAACAGCACCAGCTTTGGTGACCAGCATCCCTTGGGAATTAACGATATCGGTGGTGGCTATAACTCGTTTTTTTGCCTGCACTTGCCTCAAATAATTCGCGTAATGATTCATACCACTCATTCTTCATTTTGATGATGTCGGCAAATCCAACTTTCTAAGTGTAGCAGGCAATCTACACTTGGAAAGTTTTTGGTTGAAAAATGTGAAACTTTATGACGTGAATTGTTTTAATTTTTTGTCGACCATCACACTTTTGAGGGAGACATATTCAGGCAGGCCATCTTTGCCATAAGGCGGGTAGTCTTCACCACTAATGAGGGGGCTGAGATACTCTCTGCATTCTTTGGTAATAGCAAAGCCATCCTTACTGATGTAGTGGCGGGGCATTTTTTTCTCCACATTGGCCACCTTCGCCAGTGGTGCTTCCTCAATAGTCCACTGATAGCGTTTCCCGGCCTTGCGAATGATGGCAGGCATGACGGCGTTTTTGCCAGCAATGGCCATTTCTACGGCCGCTTTGCCTACGGCATAAGCCTGCTCTACATCGGTTTTTGATGCAATATGGCGAGCGGCCCTTTGAAGATAGTCAGCCAAGGCCCAGTGGTATTTGTATCCAAGTTCTGTCTTGATCATATTGGCTAGCGTCGGTGCCACGCCGCCTAGTTGTTTGTGGCCAAAGGCATCGACAGTGCCTGAATCGGCCAGGAAGGTACCGTCTTTATATTGTGCCCCTTCGGAGGCCACAATCACACAAAAGCCCTGGGCTTTGACTGTTTGCTGCACGCGCTTTAAAAACTTCTCTTTATCAAAGGCAATTTCAGGGAATAAAATGATGTGAGGGGCTTCTCCCTCCTCTTGCCCGGCAAGGCCGGCGCTGGCTGCAATCCAGCCGGCGTGTCGACCCATTACTTCCAAGATGAAAACTTTGGTTGAGGTTTCACACATTGACGCTACATCTAAAGACGCTTCTTTGGTTGAAACTGCAATGTATTTGGCCACTGAGCCAAAGCCTGGGCTGTTGTCGGTAATGGGCAGATCGTTATCAACTGTTTTGGGGACGTGGATGGCCTGAATGGGGTAGCCCATGGTTTCCGACAATTGAGAAATTTTAAGGCAAGTATCGGCCGAATCGCCACCACCGTTATAAAAGAAATAGCCAATATTATGGGCCTTAAATACCTCGATCAGGCGTTCATACTCGGCTCGGTTCTCTTTGATGCTTTTGAGCTTATAGCGGCAAGATCCAAAAGCGCCAGAAGGCGTGTGGCGCAGGCCAGCGATGGTTTTTTTGCTCTCTTTGCTGGTGTCGATCAGCTCTTCATGCAGTGCGCCCAGAATGCCATTGTGGCCAGCATAGACTTTGCCAATGTGGGTTTTATGGAGCCGGCAAGTTTCGATAACACCACATGCCGACGCATTGATGACAGCCGTAACACCGCCAGATTGAGCGTAAAACGCATTTTTCTTAGCCATTGCTAACCTCGGATAAATGTAAGATCTTTATAGGGTCAAATTAAAGGCGGCTATTCTAGCAGCGTTAGTGGGGTTTTTGCAGGATTGCTTCAGAGTTTCCCTAAATAAAAAATCAATACAACGGCGCCAGTCATTGCATAGGTTGCATAACTCAATAGCCGGGGAATGTCGTTTCGGATCAAGGTAACCCCCAGTGAGGCTGCCAGCCAGGCTGGGAATGCATAAAGGCTTGCGATGGTGACGCCAATCAAATAGTCCTCTCTTGAAGGGTCATCGGTTTGGGAAAGATACAAATAATAGTAGACGCTAATAACACCAACGAAAAAGAACCCAACAAGGGCTCCTGCGAGTGAGAGCAGTCGTCCAATTTTTGATTTCATAAATGCTTTGGCCTTCGGCTAAGTTGACCGGAGCCAAAGTGCCCCGGTCGCTTATTACAAGCTTAGCAGCCCTTCACGCATTTGCCTTGGCTATCAAACTCCAGTGTCATACTGCTCAATGGCACATGCACCGGTTTTTGGCTGGCTTTGATGAATTGCTCCAAACGAGTGCCGGCAATCACCTTGCCACCTTTGGTGCTAGGTTGGTTGGTATGGGAGGCGATCACTGAGTTGGGTTTGATGGCCTCATTGATGACCCAAGCCGCTTCTTTGGGGCCAGTGGTGAATGTGTCACCAATATTCATCACGACCAGTTTGGCCTGGTAGTATTCGCCAACGACTGTTTTTTGTTCAGCGGTAATGCCGGTATCGCCAGAGAGGTAGGCCACCAAGCCATTAGAGAAGGTCAGCACATAGCCCGTTGGAGGGCCGGCGTAGGCGGTCAGCCCGGCGGCATCGAGGGATTCACCAAGATTGCCACCAATCATCGAGCCTGAAATGCCATTTGAGTGCGCCGCAGGTACCGTGGTGATGGTAATGCCGCCGACTTTCGTGGAGGCACCAAAGCGTACTAATTGAGATAGCGCCGGGTCGCCCCCTAGGGCTTTGAGTTTATTGGCAAAAAACTTTGGCATTTCACTGCCGGTAATGATTTTGGCGTTCTTAGCCAAAGCAATATTGACAGTATTGGTGTTGGGTAACACATCCACTGGAAAGGCGCTCGCTTGACACTCCTGCGTGCCTTCTTTTTCGATGTGCTTATCGCCAACATGGTCGCCGTGCATATGGGTTACTAAAATAGCGTCGATTTTGCCTAGGCGTGAGTCATCGGCTCCAGCAACCGTGCGGCCTGGGTCATAAAGCAGGCGGGTGCCGTCAGGGTCTTCTAGGATCATGGCGCGGTCAAGTTGACAAAGCTCGCCTTTTTGGCTGCCAAGGGGGGTGACTTTGACATTGGCGCTGGCAACATGACTCCAGGCTAGAGCGGCGATAAAGAGAGTGCTTAGACTTAGCTTTAACATATTATGTCTCCATTGTAGTTAGTTCTTTTACGGTTTACGTTCTAGCTGGGTTGAAAACAATTTTGACTTTTTCTTCAATTCCTTTTAGGATGATGAGATTGATGTCGTGATACCTTTGTGTTCACAGTTTATTTGCTGATACTACATTAGCATTACTTTCAATTCTATTTCTATATACTTCTACTTCTTGCATCTTAGTCTCATTGATTAATTTTTTTGATTCTTAGGCTTTTTGTCTTTCTACAAACTTTTTATTTCTACATGGAGGTAGATATGAAGAAGCAGATCTTGCTGCACGTGTGTTTGACCCTGTTCGTGCCCTTCGGGTTTTTGTACACCGGGTACAAGCTGACCGGGTACCTGTGGCGGAAGCTGCAGGCCTGACGGCGGGGGGCTTTGGCCCTCCTTAATTTTATCGTTTCACAAGGAGGGTGTATGAAATCATTTTTGTTCCACGTTCTCATGCTCTGGGCTCTTGGCCCAGCCTGGCTCATTTTTCTTATTATCAAAGCCCTTTTTGGCGGGCTTAATAAAGAATAGTCTCTGGAGACCTTTCATGGTCTCCTAACTATGTGATCTTTCTGTGATATAACCCTTCTCTGTGCGCTTTTGGCTAGCAATATCCCCAAAACTTGATAAGCTTGCGGTTTTGTTGACTGGAAATCCCCTATGCATCTGCACTTTCTCGGTATCTGTGGCACCTTTATGGGCAGTTTGGCCCAGCTTGCGGTTGAACTTGGGTATAAAGTTACCGGCTCTGATGCCAATGTGTACCCCCCAATGAGCACCCAGCTTGAGCGTGCGGGTATCGATATTATCGAAGGCTTTGATCCCGCCCAGCTAGCGCTAAAGCCCGATATGATCATTGTGGGCAATGCCATCAGCCGGGGTAACCCAGTGCTGGAAGCCATTTTGAATCAGCGCCTAGCCTACACCTCTGGCCCTCAGTGGTTGGCCGATCATGTCTTGACGGGGCGCAAAGTATTAGCGGTATCGGGTACGCATGGCAAAACCACCACCAGCAGTATGTTAGCTTGGGTATTGAGTTATGCCGGCCTTGAGCCAGGCTTTTTGATTGGAGGTGTGCCTGCGGATTTGCCAGCCTCTGCACGCCTGGGGCAGGGCGAATATTTTGTGATCGAGGCCGATGAATACGACAGCGCCTTCTGCGATAAGCGCTCTAAGTTTGTTCACTACAAGCCATATACCTTAATTATCAATAACCTAGAATATGACCATGCCGATATCTTCCCTGATTTGGCGGCCATTCAGAGGCAATTCCATCATGTGGTGCGCTTGCTACCCTCGCAAGGCTTATTGTTGACGCCCTTTAATATGCCATCGGTAGAACAGGTGGTGAGCATGGGCTTGTATTGCCCACGGCAGACCATTGGCGATGGTGGCGATTGGTCAGCCAAGGCGATCAAAGCTGATGGCAGTGAGTTTCAAGTCTTACACAGAGGTGAGCCTTGCGGTGAGGTGAGCTGGTCACAACTCGGGCAGCACAATATTAGTAACGGCTTGGCCGCGATTGCGGCGGCGGTATCGATTGGTGTGAGTATCGAACAGGCTTGTCGGGCTTTGAATGAATTTGCTGGTGTTAAGAGGCGCTTGCAACATGTGGGTGAAGTCAATGATGTGCACGTTTACGATGATTTTGCTCATCACCCCACCGCCATTGCCACCACCTTAGATGCTATGCGTCAGCATGTCGGCTCAGCCAATATTATCGCCGTGATCGAACCGCGTTCGAACACCATGCGTTTGGGCGAGCATCAAGGCCAGTTGGCCAAAGCCTGTGAGCAGGCCGATAGCGTTACCTGGTTCAAGCCCGACAGCATCGACTGGGATATGACGGCGCTCATCCAATCGGATTCGGTAGCAGTAGAAAGCACCATTGAGGCTACCATTGATCGTGTGCTCAAACAGGTGGTGCCAGGTCGTGCCAATCATATCGTCGTCATGAGCAATGGCGGCTTTGGCGGCATTCACGGAAAACTATTGGCCGCGTTAAAAGAGGTGGGCTTATGAAATCCATTACCTTGGCGATGACCGGCGCCTCCGGTGCCCAATACGGTTTGCGCCTACTAGAGCAATTGCTGGCGGCCGATTGTAAAGTGTATCTGTTACTGTCCGATGCGGCGGTGGTCGTCATTAATACCGAAACCGATTGGCAATTGCCGGAGTCTCATGAAGAGCGGGTCGAGTTTTTTGAGCAAAAATTTGCAGAGTTGCCCGGTGAGTTGATGATGCCCACGGCTAAAGACTGGTTTTCGCCGGTAGCTTCTGGGTCGAGTAGCCCAGGTCAGATGGTGGTTTGCCCAGCCAGTGGCGGTACACTTTCAGCCATTGCCCATGGTGCCAGTAATAACTTGATTGAGCGAGCGGCCGATGTCGCTTTAAAGGAGCGCCGCCCTCTATTGCTGGTGCCCAGAGAAACCCCTTACTCGGAAATTCACTTAGAAAACATGCTCAAATTAACCCGCATGGGTGCGGTGGTTTTACCGGCAAGCCCGGGCTTTTATTGCAACCCCCAGTCCATTGAGGATTTGGTGGATTTTATTGTGGCTCGAATTTTAGATCACCTCGGTGTTGAGCAAGCCTTGATGGATCGCTGGGGTGAAGATGACTAATCAGCTGACCATTGTTTTTTGCATGGGCTGTCGCTGGCTGTTGCGAGCGTCTTGGTTGTCTCAAGAGTGTATGACCACTTTTTATGAGCATCTTGGTGAAGTCACTCTACGCCAAGGTGAGCCGGGCGAGTTTTCCGTATGGCTCAATGGTGAATGCCTTTGGGATAGAAAGCGCGATGGCGGTTTTCCAGAGCTAGCTCCACTTAAACAACAAATCAGAGACCGCGTGGCGCCTGACCTTGGTCTTGGGCATAGCGATCGAATGGAAGGATTATGAAACGTTACAAAAAAATGTATAACTCCCTAGTATTGTCAAAGCCTTGGTTGACGCTGCTATTTGTGCTGGGGTTGGTATTGAGTTTAGGAACGTACATCCCCTCCATTAAGTTAGATGCATCCGCCGATGCCTTAACGCTTGAGTACGACAAAGACTTAGATTTTTTTAGAGAAATTTATCAGCGCTACCAAACCGGTGATTTTTTGGTGGTGACCTATACCCCTAAAGCCGAATTGCTCAGCGATGAAACTTTGCAACATTTAAAACAGTTGCGCGATGAGTTGCTGACGATTGAAGGCGTTGATAGTGCGAACTCATTACTGGATGTACCCTTACTTTACAGCCCGCCAGTGACATTGACGGAAGTCTCAAAATCACAGCGGACTCTAATGGATCCTGATGTCGATAAAGAACTTGCTCGACAAGAATTTTTAGAAAGTCCTGTTTATCGGGATATGTTGTTGGGGCCTGATGGCAAAACCACCGCTGTTTTGCTTAATTTAGCCATCGACAATCAGTATCTAGACTTGGTTCGAGCACGCGATGCCTTGAGGTTGAAAAGGTCAGAATCGGGTTTAACGCCGAAAGAAGCCGCTGAGCTAGAGAGCCTTGAGAAGGAATTTGCCAATTACAGCAAGGTAGCCGAGCAAAAAAGTCGTCAACGAGTTGTCGACGTTCGCCAGGTCGTTGCTAAATATAAAGATCAAGCGGATATTTTTGTCGGTGGGGTTTCTATGATTACCGCCGATATGGTCGACTTTATTCAAAGTGATCTGATCGTATTTGGTTCGGGCATTAGCTTATTTATCGTTGTGTTGTTGGTGGTTATTTTTCGCCGGTGGCAATTCGTGTTGTTGCCTTTAACAGTGTGTATCTTGTCGGTCACTTTTATGCTTGGGCTGATTAGTGCGCTCGATTGGCACCTGACGGTTATCTCATCGAATTTTGTGGCGCTATTGCTGATTATTTCTTTGCAAATCACCATTCACTTGATTGTTCGTTACCGTGAATTGCTCACCGAGCATTCAGAGCAAACGTCACTCTGGTTGGTTCAGCAAATGCTGTTGTCCATGGCGAAACCTTGTTTGTATACGGTGCTAACGACTATGGTGGCCTTTTCTTCTTTGGTCGTCAGTGGTATTCGCCCAGTCATTGATTTTGGGTGGATGATGACCTTGGGGCTTTGCGTAACCTTTCTTTTATCATTCACACTGTTGCCGGCGGGTTTGCTGTGTTTGCCAAGGCCCAGCATAAAAACGACAGAAGGCAAACCACCATTTAGTGCCCAATTTGCACGTATTACCGAGCAATATGGCCGTACTATTATCGCGCTGTCTTTAATTTTGGTGGGGTTTAGTGTTTATGGCATCAGCCAATTAAAAGTGGAAAACCGCTTTATTGATTACTTCCGATCGGATACTGAGATCCATCAAGGCATGCTGGTGATTGATCAGCGATTGGGGGGCACCATTACGCTCGATATTATTATCGATTCGGCCAACAATAATCCCCTGTTAGGACTCAATGAGCCTGTTGACCCCTTAGCCGAGGCCGATCCTTTTGACGAATCAGATCCGTTTGAAATTCCTGAGCCCTCCACAGAAACTGACCCGTTCTCAGATGCTGACCCGTTCTCAGAGTTAAATCAACAAACGGCTCCCAAAGAAAGCTATTGGTTTACTCAAGTGGGGATGAGTCAAATCGAGCAGTTACACGATTATTTAGAATTATTGCCAGAGGTTGGCAAAGTGCAGTCCTTAGCCACTCTCTATAAAGTGGCTACAGATCTCAATGGCGGCAAACCCTTAAATAATTTTGAATTGGCGGTGATGAGAACAAAGCTGCCAGAGGATATCAATAACTTTTTGGTGGACCCTTACCTCGATATTGATAAGGATCAAATTCGCATCACCATGCGAGTTAAGGAGACCGATCCAAACTTGCAGCGAGATGCCTTGATTAAGAAAATACGGCAATTTGCGACCACTCAGATGAATTTTAAAGAAGAGCAAGTGCGCATTACGGGTATGCTGGTGCTTTACAACAATATGCTTCAAAGCTTATTCCAATCGCAAATCTTAACTATAGGAGCGGTGTTTATTGGGATTATGTTGATGTTCTTGGTGCTGTTCCGCTCGGTTGTAATCTCATTGGTTGCCCTGATTCCTAATATACTGGCGGCGGCTATCGTATTGGGCTTGATGGGAGTGGTTGGTATTCCCATGGATATGATGACTATCACCATTGCTGCAATTGCCGTGGGCATCGGCGTGGACGATGCGATTCACTATGTGTATCGCTTTCGTCACGAGTTTAATGAAACTCGCTCTTATCATAAAGCGCTGCATCTGGCGCATGGATCGATTGGAAGTGCCATGTATTACACCTCAGTGACGATTATTGTGGGCTTCTCTATTTTGGTTTTTTCCGAGTTTATTCCATCGGTTTATTTTGGTTTGTTAACGGGGCTGGCGATGCTAGCAGCAATTGCTGGCGCTTTGACTTTATTGCCCAAGTTGCTGTTGTTGACCAAGCCGATGGGTAAAGAGGTTGGTGATTAAATTGCTGTAATGGAATAACAATGGGACTGGATATCGTTGAGTTAGTCATGAAGGTAGAAAAAGAGTTTGCCTTGCAAATTCCCAATGACATTGCCGAAAAACTCGATACAGTAGGGAAGCTATATAACTACGTCTGTCATCATCACGGCTTAAATCCAGATCTTTCGGATGCAGAGATTTGGGATAAACTGGTTGATATGGTTTGCTATCAATTAGGTGTGGCTCCAGAGCGAGTAAAAAAAGAATCTCATTGGGTCTATGATTTGGGTGCCGATTAAGAAAGGAAACGACTATGTTTATCGCACACCTTGCTGCAGGTTATTTGCTTACTAAAGCGGTTGTTCATAAAATCCCTAAAGACCAATCCAACCATGTGAAATACTTTTGGATGCTGGGCTTGCTGTTTTCAGTGGTGCCCGATTTCGATTTGTTTTACTTTTATCTAGTCGATAGCCGTGTGCACCATCATAAACTATTTCCTCATTTACCCATTTTTTGGCTACCGGTATTTATTTTAGTCTTCACCTTAGCTTGGGCGTTAAAGCATCGAGCCATGTATTATGCAGGTATCGTTTGTGCAGCCAATATTTTTATGCACTTGCTGCTCGATACCTTTGTTGGTTTTGTCTGGTGGTTGTACCCTGTGATTGATGAACCTTATTATTGGATTCTGGTGCCCAATCAATACCGTCATTGGGTGATGAATTTTGTTTTTCATTGGACGTTTTTGGTGGAAATATTGATTGTAGTTAGTGCATTTTGGATGATGAGGAAAAAGAGGGCAACATGATTGCTCCTCAATCCCATGAATAAGGTAGTCATTGCTTGTTGATCTTTTATTCCCATTAGATCTGAAGAGCACACGTCTGAACTCCAGTCAAGA
>CAXQRU010000143.1:0-6756 GCA_964226685.1 Polaribacter sp.
TATAATATGAAAATTCAGACAGAGCTTTATAAAGTTTTATCAAAACGAGTTAAATACAATAATTGCATTCAACAAGTGAGTCTAGGCGAAGGCCCAACATCTAACAAACAAGCTAAACATGTAGTGAAAATGCATTAGTATACCCTCCACCTCCAAAGACCTAACTTGGAGCAATAAATAAGCAATCGCTTTATTGCAACCATCTTCTTTACGAGGATATAACTTAAAATTTAGATTATAATATGAAAGCCACAAATAAAATACCATACACATCAACAGCCTACCGAGGACAAAGATCAACTAGCAGCCTAAACCCGGATAAATATACATTTGATAGCGTTTCGGTTCTTGATCCTTCATCTAAAAAACTCCTGTCTTGGGACTCTCCATACCACGGAGTCCATACCCTTATAAGTGAACTTCCCCTAAGCTATCTGCAAAATAGTTGGGAGAAATGTCAAAAAGGCATTAATTTTTATGGCGAATATTTTTTTCAACCATTATCAATAAGTCATTATCCGAGACATTTTTTAAAGGATATTTTTTATTTCTTCATGATCTTTTCATGTATTGGCCTCCTAGTGAGCAGCCTCGTATTTTCATATTTCATTATGTCATTTATCTTTATAGCCACCTTGATGACATCTTTTCTTTTCGCTGCCGGCACTAAAAATAAGGCTACCTATAAGCTGGATAGAGCCAATGGGATGATCTACCTATTCAAGTATCGACAAGTTAAAACTCATCTATTTTCTGAAGCCATTCCCCTGCTCGGAAGCAGCAGCTCAAAAAATAACTCTCTTTCATTAAGATTTAAGGATGATGAAATCGTCATTCTTAGCCTAGGTCGTGGAGATATACATAAAAATCATATGGTTGAATTTTGGGAATTTTTAAAAGCATTTATGGATGTAACCTTGCCTTTGCCTGATATCCCAGAGCTGGAACCACTGCGACCTTATGATGCAACCACCGTTAAGTGGGATCAAGAAAATGCTAGACCTAAAGATTTGTATAAAAATATGTCTTCAGAAACTTATAAAAAGCTATATGAGAGATCATCAAGTTATCAACAGAATTTTGCCAACGGCCTTCCCATAAGCTTTAATCGAGTGCAAAAAATTTGGACATTTGTCTCATCTCAAGATCTTGGTTTAGAACCTGATCTATGGCCAATAGCAGAACCTATTTATTGTGAGCCAATGCCAGAAAGGTTAAAACCAGAGAAGCCCAAAAGTCACCCCAAGAATCGACCTAAACATGGGATTCACAATCGAAAAAAAAGAAGTAATACACCTTAGCATGCATTTTTGATATACGGGTCAAAAACCTCACCCTATAATGCTAATCAACTACAGTAAAGCCTCACTCAACAAGTTAGGAGGCTTTATGAGAAAATATCAAAAACAAAAAAGCGTTGAGAAATGGACGCCATTGTCGGTCAACATTTTTTGCAGCTTCGCTGAGGGCTAGAAAAACTCCTAAAGATCACATACCATAGGCCTGAAACGACAAAAAAGCCAAAAAATGAACAGAATTTTATTCATGCTCGCACTGATCGGGCTCCATAACCCTTCATTTGCCACACAAGTAGATGATGGCATTAACGAACTGATAAAACGCTACGAACAAGCTTCCCCAAATGAGACCAGCTGGCTGCTTAACGAACTTGCCCATTATTCGGATGATCCTAGAGTTCAAAAAGCCATCGCCAACGCCTTTAAAATCGCTGACCCGGCCAGCCAAGGAGAGATTTTATCATCGTCAATTTTTTCTAACACCAAAGCTGTAAAATTACAGGAATCCATTTTAATGGACGCGCTGCAAAGCAAAGATAAAGCCATTTTGGGAAAAGCCATGGTTGCGCTTCGACGAATGCCATCGAAGAGCATTTCAAATGATCTCTTATCGCCTTTATTTGATTTACTAGGACATGACGATCGATTCCTAAGCCGCCAAGCCGCAGGTATCATAGCTTACCACGGCTCAGCTGAAACCATAAAACGCCTCCACTCAAATTTTCAACATATCAATGAAACCATTCGCCTGCAGTCTGCGATAGCCCTTGGCCAACATAAATCGCTGTCTGCCAGCAAACCACTACTTAGTGCGTTAACCAGTTCAGATAAAGAGTTGCGAGCCAGTGCCACTCTCGCTCTTGGAGACATTCCCTCAAAGGAGGTCATTGAGCAGTTACGCAAAGCGCTCAATGACGATTATTGGAAAGTCAGGTTTAATGCGATTGTCGCCCTTGGCTGGGAACAAACCCCAGCGGCCCTAGAGCCCATTCAGGCGGCGATCGAGCAAGGTAATGCTGAAGAAAAAAATCGTGCACTGTACCTTTTATCCACCTCAAAATTAATTGAAGCGATTGAACCGCTAGAGAATTTACTAAAAAGCAAAGAGCCCCGCGAACGAGGCGCCGCCATCAAGAGCCTGCGACGAATCGACTCCCCTCGAGTGATACCAATAATGATAAAGGGCCTTACCGATGCCGATGAGCGAGTCCGAGAGCTGACCATTCGAGAACTATTCTACCTCAAGTCATCCGACCCTCAATTAACCGCGCTGATCCCCTATATGGATGACCCCAAAGACGAAATTAAGGTGGTCGCCATAGGTGCCTTGCTTTATCAGCAACACCCTCTAGCCGTAGAAAAGGCGATAGACATCATCGCTAACAAACAACTGCCATCTAAACTACTCGAGCCACTCATCGAATCGCTCGGTGACGCCAAAATTACAACGGCTGAAAAGCAACTCATTGAACTATTAGAACAGAACGATCGTGATCTCTCTTGGAGTGTCTCAAGTGCCTTGGCCGCCATGGGAAGCTCTCAGGCAACCGATGCTCTGATCAAAGAATTGCACAGCGCAAACATCTACTTTCAGCAAGATATCGCTGCCGCTCTAGGGAAAACCCAAAAGACTCCAAGCATTGTCAAGGCCTTGATGACAATACTCGATGACAAACAAGCTTCAGATTATCTCAAAAACACCGCCGCTTTATCTTTGGCTCAACTACAAGCGACCGAAGCGACCGACAAGATTATCGAGCTTGCCGCCAACAACTCAGGCATGATCAAAGCGTTGGCCACCATGAACAATCCACAATCGTTAGCGTTTCTGATCAACATACTGGAAACCAAACAAGCACGAGACGAATTGGTGATGAACGAACTTAAATATAGCCAATCTGCCACCATAGCTGAATATATAGCAAGTCACTTGGACAACTATGAAGGCCTTATGAAACACTCTGCGCTATCAACTTTGGGGGCCATTGGTACACTGAAAACACTGGATAGTGTCCGGCCATACTTAGAGCATGAAACCTACGACCTCAGACATGAGGCCAGCGAGACGATTAAAGCCATACTAAAAGCCCATGCAAAGGAATTATCTGGCTCATGATCCCAAGGCAACCGCCCCTTTGGCCTGAGAACCCAAGCAAGGCCATCGCCATGCAGCAACAGCTCGCTAACCAGATCATTACGCTCGATGACTTTGAAACCATCGAACGCATCGCCGGAGTTGATGTTGCTTATGATGAAGACAGTGATTTGCTAGTCGCAGCAGTAGCAATACTGGATGCCAAGACTCTAGCCACAATACAAACCGTCACCTATCGAGGAGAAAGCAATTTTCCCTATATCCCAGGCCTATTCTCGTTTCGGGAATTACCCCCACTCATCGAAGCGTTTAAACAGATCGCCGAGCCACCTGACTTAATCATCTGCGATGCCCAGGGACGCGCCCACCCTCGCCGCTTTGGCCTTGCCTGCCACCTAGGGCTCACCTTCGACCTGCCCAGCATAGGTTGCGGCAAAAAGAAGCTAGTTGGGAGCGAGAGTGAGTTGGGGCCAGAAAGGGGAGCATACAGCGACTTAATAGAGGATGGTGATGTCGTAGGCCGAAGCCTTAGAACACAAACTAATGTAAAACCCGTTTATGTATCCATAGGTCACAAAATTAGCCTGGCTACAGCCTGCGAGTGGATTTTGCGCCTATGTCCGCGCTACCGATTACCAGAGACAACTAGACAGGCTGACCAAGCGGTTCGACACGCACTTAAAGCGCTCAAGTAACCGCCAATTATGAGACTTGATCGACCCGCGAGGCGGTTTACATTTAGGGCTATTTGCGTCATCATAGGCAATCTTGAGTGCTATGGGAACAAAAAGGAACGGAAGGTCTTATGACAGATATCATTGACAACAACATCTTTCAAGACAGTAGCAAGCTCACGCAAAGCGAAAAAGTAGGAGAAATCATAGGCGCCCAGTGGCTAGCTCAGTTTCCAGACGCCACTGAACTGGAAAAATACCGATCCAAACTGATTACAGACCAAATCGCAGATGGCGTGCACATTGATCACATAAAGATCCCAGTTCCCCTAGAACAACTTCAACTACCTGGCGCCATTCCTGAACTACCCGCCGGTGCAATGCCTGAGTTGCCCGCTGATGCCATGCCTGAGCTGCCCGATGCCATGCCTGAGTTGCCCGATGCCATGCCAGCAATGGACGATACCCCACTCCCAACTGAGGCAAAAAAAGACAGCCCATTCATCCCTAACCCACACTTCACACAGCCGAAGGCTCAACATACGGATGAAAAACGCGGCATTCGCTTGATGACGCCTCTTGGGAAGGATGCGCTAATCATTCGCTCAGCCACACTCAGAGAACCGATCTCTAGCCCGTTTTTATATGATTTGCACGTCTATTCAGAGCAGTTTAAGCATTTGACGCCCAGCGACCTGATCGGCTCGCATGCCAATTTGGCCATCATACAAGAAGATAACTCCATGCTGTATCGAAATGGCGTGATCACTCAACTAGAGACCATCACCGGCCGCAGCCACGATGATGAAGTCGATTACCGAATTGTGATTGAACCCTGGACGCAACTGCTTAGCGAAGCCAAAAACTACCGGATTTATCAGAAAAAAACCGTACAAGAGGTCATTTTAGAGCTATTTTCGGATATAGAAGGGGCATCCATCCGCATTGAAAATTTAACAGGACATCACCGCGCCTACGAATACTGGGTACAATATGGTGAGTCCCGCATGGATTATTTCCACAGAATCTGCGAGCGTGAAGGGCTAGGCTACTACTTCTCACATGAAGACACCGATCATTTTCTAACCATCTTTGACAATGCTAACCTGCTACCTATAAAAACCTCATCGAGTGGCGGGCCATTGATTATTAACCCGCAAACTCATGAATACTCGCATTTTGTAGAGGTTAAACAGCGTAGCCAGTTTGTCGTGGGGGAAACGACACAATCCACTTATAACTATGAAACCCCCTCAAAGAAGATTATCTCTAATGTAAAAGTGGGCGGCGAAATAGGAGAAATACTGTCTGTACAAGGTATCGAGAACTACCGCTTTGCTGAAGAACAAGATAACTCGACAGATGGTCAAGCACACACGCAGCGAGTCAACCTTCGACAAGGCGCGAATAAAAGCCTACGCTGGGTTGCCAATGGCAACTACCGCAACCTCTATGCCGGAGATCGCTTCACTCTAGCTCGCGCACCCAATTTCGACACCTTGCTCGACGAGGGACAACTTTACACAGTGGTTAATCAAACCTTCTTTTTGGATGAGGAAGAAAGTATTTACCGCACACAGCTAGAACTTGTCGGGCCCGAAGTCGTTATCACCCCCATAGCACCACCAAGACCTCGCGCCAGAAGTAATGAAAGTGCTCGCGTAACCGGCCCTGAAGGCTCAGAGATCTATACCGATGCACTCGGACGCATCAAGGTTCAGTTTCATTGGGATCGTTACGGCGAAAACAATGAAAATACAACCTGCTGGCTCAGAGTGATGAATAACTTTTCAGGTTCAAGTTTTGGGGTTCATTTCACACCAAGAATTGGACAAGAAGTCTTAATTGGTTTTGAGAATGGCAACCCTGACAAACCCTTTGTGATGGGAGCCCTCTACCACGCAGAACACTCACCGCCCTTTGCGAACGACAGCGGCTTGCGCACCGGCTTTCGCACCCGCTCAACACAAAAAGGCGAAGCCAACAACTACAACGAACTCAGCTTTTACGATCATAAAAATGGAGAGCAAGTCTATCTGCAAGCTGAGCGCGATATGAGCGTGCGAGTTAAAAATAATCGCTCAACCGGGGTTGGGCACTGCGAACAAAAAAATGTTGGTAAAACCCTGACCGTTGAAGCTGGCAAACAAATCGAACTTAAAGTAGGTAGTTCGAGAATCGTGATGGACCCGGATCACATCTTAGTGGAAAGCGTCTCCGTGACCGTCAAAGGTGCTCCAACGAAAATTAACTAGGCGACTTTTCCAATGTTTGGCCTATTAAGGCGCGGTTCCGTTTTGTCTGATGAAGACACTCAATTTCAAATAGCCACTTACCAGTGGCTATTAAAGCATTTTGGCGGCAAAGATTTTTATGCCGACACAAAACTCATTCTACCAACGTCTGAGTACTTTCCAGCCCAAGTTGCCAATGAAGATCAGGTTGCCATTCAAACCTTTTTAGCCGTAAAAAACTATGCAGGCATGACAGGCTGGCCCTGCAGACTTGAACGGCAAGAGGATGACATAAATCCTATACTAGCTCATGGTATACAGGTTGAAAAGTAAGCGCCAAATCAACTCCATAGTTGATTAGTTATTAATTGAGTGAATCACCTAATCGCCAAGGCAGTAAGTTTTCAACCGCCTCAAGTGTCTGCGCATTGGGCAGTTCATCAAAGACTCTCTTT